>OMSP01000202.1 GCA_900313775.1 uncultured Eubacteriales bacterium | reverse complement strand
CTTCCCTGCACAAATATAACACCGCCCGAAGGCGGTGTCAACCCTGACATACGCATATTCTGAATTTCGTTATTGTGTCCGTATTTTTCATGATCCTGTCGGCTCAGAAAGCCTCATTTTACGGATGCATCATCTGTGTTTCGCTATTGCGTCCGTATTTTTCACGATCTCGTCGGCTCAAAGAGCCTCATTCTACGGATGCATCATCTGTGTTTCGTTATTGCGTCCGTATTTTTCATGATCCTGTCGGCTCACAAAGCCTCATTCTTCATCATCTGTTACAAATGATCATGTTCCATCATAACAAAAGGCCGCCGCATAAGCGACGGCCTCTGACTCAGAACGGGATCTTAAGATCACCGCGATTCATTTAATCTACTCTTCTGCCGTTTACTGCAGATCATCCAGGAACTGGCTCAGACGGCCGAGTCCCTTCTTGATATCATCATCAGAGATGGCATAGGACAGACGGAAGCACTCGGGAGCACCGAAGTCTGCGCACGGCACGATAACGACATGATAATCCTCGATGAGGATGGCTGCCGCGTCGGCTGCGGACTCGATCTTCTTGCCCTTGTACTCTTTGCCGAAAGCGCCGGAGATATCTACGAAGTAGTAGAAAGCTCCCTGCGGCTTCACGAAGCTGATATACTTCATCTCGCTGAGCAGATCGCCCATAAGGTTGCGTCGGCGCTCAAAGTTCTGACGCATCTCTTCGACCTTATCCTGCGGGCCGTTCAGAGCCTCGACAGCGGCCTTCTGCGTGATGGAGTTGACATTGGAAGTCTGGTGGCTCTGGATAGAACCCATGACCTTCGCGATATCTGCCGGCGTGCCGGTGAATCCGATTCTCCAGCCGGTCATGGAATAGCTCTTGGACAGACCGGAGCAGGTGATCGTTCTCTTGTAGATCTCATCGCCGAGAGAAGCGATGCTGACATGCTCTGCGCCCTCATAGACCAGATACTCATACATCTCATCGGCTACGACATAGAAGTCCTTCTCTACAGCGACCTTGGCGATCGCTTCGAGTTCTTCTTTTGTATAGACCATACCGGTCGGATTGGACGGTGTACAGAGGATCAGAGCCTTGGTGTTCGGTGTGCAGGCAGCTGCGATCTGGTCGGCAGTCGCCTTATATCCTGTGGAGGCATCCGTCTTGATATAAACAGGAGTACCGTCTGCAAGCTTAACTGTCTCGGGATAGGTCAGCCAGTACGGAGCCGGGATGATAACTTCATCGCCAGGATTCAGGATCGCCTGGAAGACGTTGCACAGAGAGTGCTTTCCGCCGTTGGAAATGACGATCTGGTTCGGCTCATAGTGGATGTGATTGCGCTCTTCAAATTTCTTGCAGACCGCTTCTTTAAGCTCTACCGTACCGGGAGCGGGCGTGTATTTGGTGAATCCGTCGTCAAGAGCTTTCTTGGCAGCGTCTTTGACATTTGCCGGGGTATCGAAATCCGGCTCGCCTGCGCCGAAGCCGACAATGTCGATGCCTTCTGCCTTCATGGCTTTGGCCTTCGCAGTGAGGACCAGCGTTGAGGACGGCTTAACCTGGGTTGCTTTCTTAGATAACTCTAATGACATTCTAAGTACTCCTTTCAACAAGTGCTGAATCAGTTATATTTATAACAAAATACCCTATGATTATATCTTATCACAGGGAGTTAAGCAATCATTTTAATAGGAATTTAAGAATGTAGCAACCGGAATCGGTTCTTGCGGAATTCTATGAGGCCTTCCTGCTGCATAAGGCTGAGTTCGTTGGATAAAGAAGTGCGGTTGACGCAGAGGAACTGCGCCAGCTGTTCACGGTTCATCGATATGGTGATCTCGTCTGTGCCCGCCTTGTTTGCTACAGTGCGCAGATAGGTCAGCACGCGTCCCCGAATGCTGTGCTGTGCTAGCATTTCATTCTTGTTGGCGCTGCGGATCAGTTCATCTGCCAAGGTCTCCACCAGTATACGTTGTATGTTTCCCCAATGATCGCTGGATCTGAGCGACTCCATAGAAATCAGCACGATCTCACCGCTTTCGTTAGCAATATAATCGACCGGGGAGACCCGTGTCTTAGACATGGCCATGTCCAGAGCCAAAACAGCATGCTTCTCAAAGACTGATAGAATGTGCACATCCCCGTCTGCATAGTTCTTCTCAGATCGAACACTGCCGGAGACGACGATACCGATACGGTCAATGACATCACCGGTGTGAAAGACTGCCTCCCCTCTGCGGAGAAGACGTGTCTGCATCTTTAGAGACGAAAGGACCGTCTCCCGCTCTTCTTCCGGCACATAAGCCAGAAGCACACTGTTAAGAATGCTGCCTGTATTGTTTGCCATTGTCGATGATCACCCTAAAGCGGCCCGGACCAAGCGGTCCGGGCCGCTTTTTCAGTTACTATTTGACTTTGATCTTCAGTGTCACTTTTTTGCTGCCTGCATTGTAAGTGTTATTACCTGCAGCTGTGACCTGAACAGTGACTTTGTAAGTGCCCTTCTTCAGCTTCTTCTTGATCGTGATCTTACCGGTCTTGGCATTGATCTTGAAATACTTCTTAAACTTCTTCTTGTTGACCTTTGTGATCTTGTAGCTCTTGGTTCCCTGAGCATTCTTGATCGTCATTGTCTTGGAAAGCTTAAGAGTCTGTGCCTTTTTCTTGAGGGTCTTGGACTTGAGAGCCTTGATGGATTTTGCCTTGACAGTCATCGGCTGTGCTTTTTTGGCAAGTGCCGGAACGGTTTCCTGCGCTTTGATGACTGCGCCGCACAGATAATGACTTCCAGCTGTTTTGCCTGCTTTGCCGATAGCCGGGGCTATGGCGGGGTCGATTATGACTTCTTCATCTGCTCCGCAGACAGCACAGTAGTGCTTGCACTCTCCGCCTTTAAAAAACATAACATGGTCCTTTGCAACTTCGACTGAGACGAAATCTCTGGCCCATTTGTTGCCTGCTCCGCCGTTGAGAGCCGTTCCGTACGTTCCTGCCTTTCCTGCTGTCTTGTCACCTGCCATAACGGTTCCCATGTCATAGATATATACGCTATCCAGTTCATCATCGCTGAATCCGTTCGTAAATCCGTCGGATGCACGTGTGACCAGACCGTGGCAGTCACTGATATCCACATTTGCATTCTCGAGCACGCTCTTCAGGTTGTAGAACGTCCCTATGTATTTTTCATCAGGCTTCTTGGAATTGCTCCAGGCATCTTCAGCTGTTGTTGTCACAGATGCCGCAGCTTTGATCTCACAGTCATATATCTTCTTTTCATCTTCAGTTTCTGGGTTGACTGTGATGCCCGGCTCGTCCTCTCCGCAGATCGCACAATAATGTCTGCACTTACCTTTTTTAAAAAACATCACGTGAGACTTTGCCAGTTCAATGGAGACTACTCCTTTTGCCCACTTGTTGCCGGCGCTGCCATTGACTGCAGTTCCGTATGTCCCTGCAGCTCCGACCGCTGTGCCGTTTTCAGTCACAGTGCTTTGATCATAGATATATACATCGTCAATGTCTTCAGGCAGAAATCCGTTCCTGAATCCGTCAGAGGCCACTCCCACAAAACCATGAAGATCATCGAGACTCACATTGACCGTTTGGAGAATACTCTTGAGACTGTAGAATGTCCCGACTACCTCTACATCCTCTCCGTTGCTGTTCTTATGTGTCCATGGGTTCTCTGCAGTTGCTTCCATAGAGTCTGCAGCTGTAATATCTGTTCCCTGAATCGTTGTTTCATTGCCTGCGCTGTCTTTAATGGTAAGTGCAGCACTGTATGCATCAGGATCACCTTCTGCAAACGCCACCGCAGATATCATTGAAAGCACCATCACCAACGACAGCAACAATGCCAACAGTTTTTTTGCCTTTCTCATGTTGTCCTCCTTTACTTCTTGATTTTCTTTGTTGTTTTCACCGTGCTCCAATCACCGGTGAAGCTTCCGTTGACCGCGCGGACGCGGATCTGATACTTTTTCTTCGGCTTAAGCTTTTTCAAAGTGACTGACTGTTTTTTTGTGTTCACCGTCTTCCATTTATTCTTTCCTTTGACGGTATACTGAACGCAGTACTTTGTCCCTCCGGTCTTTGAAACTGGTATCTTGATCTTAACTACCAGTTTTCTTCCCTTTTTGACCGTCAGTTTTGAAACAGCTGCCTTCTGCGGTCTGATCCTAAACGTCTTTTTCACGGAATCCTGATAGTTACCTTTGCCTGTAATTGTAGCTGTAGCTGTCCCTACATTTCTGTTGTTGGAGCAACTAATTGTGTAATCTTTTCCGGCTGACAGTCTTTTTCCTTCAAGACTTACTGCGGGATTAGGAGTCATCGCAGCTCCTGAGTACACCTGATCACTCAGTGTCGAAACGACTGCTTTCACTATTGATTTCCTGTTTACAGCAAAAGAACCGGCAGCAGTATCGCTGTAATTACCTTTTCCAGTAATCAGTATCTTTGCAGTCCCGGCATTTGTGTTGTCACTGTATTCAGCAGTGTAGTCTGTCCCCGATTTAAGCAGCTGTCCGCCCAGTGATACGATCGCCCGAGGTGTCAGAGCTCGCCCTGTATACTCCATGTCCTCTGCACTGATGTGCGCATTTTTTAATGATCGTGCCTTGATCTCAAATGTTTTCGTCAGACTGCTCTCATAATTACCGATCCCGGTGATCGTGACTGAAGCAGTGCCGACGTTGATGTTGTCGGCATATGAGATCGTGTACTCCGATCCCTCTGTCAGCTCCTTATCGTTCAGCGTAATGTCAGGCGAAGGAGTGATGGCGGAGCCGGTATAGACTGCGTCCGGCAGATCGAATTCAGCATCTTCGACGGAGAGTCCCCTTATCCTGAAAAACTCTGATCTTGATCCGGTATACTCTCCTTTTCCGACAACGATGACTTTGGCTTTGCCTGCATTGACATTATTGCTGTAGAGCAGGCTGTAGTCTTCTCCTTCCTCAAGGGTCTCACCATTGAGTTTAACAACAGGCGACGGTTTTACTTCACTGCCGGTGTAGGACATATCAGATACAGTAATGGTCGCATCTTTGATCGAAACAGCATCTGTCACTTCTCCGATATTGATCGTCACAGTTTCGACCGGAGATATCAGTCTGGCTCCGCCGACCGAAGCGTTCTCTTCATACTGCTGCCGGCTGATACCGTAACCGAACCTGATCGTACCCGCAGGTTTTGCTTCCGCAACGACCTGTTCGAGAGTGCCGACATCTGTATTCCAGGCAATCATAAATGCTGCCGGAGCTGCATATTCCTGTCCGTCTTCGAAGTATTTGTTGCAGCTGTCCAGTGTCTCCTTATCGATTGTATTTGTTACTCCGGTGCATTCGACGACGATCGATGAGACGTCATTGGCTGTGATATCCAGGTCATTAAACAAAGCTGTCAGTGTCACATACTGTGATGTTGCCACGATCTCTTCTGACTTGGAGCCGTAAGAATAACCGATCGGTGTGTCCTGTGTTTTCAGACTGTCAAAACTTCCCACGCTGTAAGTTGAAGTCCGGACTGAATTATCTTCTTCCCTGACGATAACGCTCACAGCAGGCCGGTTCGGATCAGCCTCCACTACACTGCCTTTGGTAATGACCCGACCGCATTCTTTGCAGCAGATATCACCCGTATATCCGTCCTCCATCCATGTGACCGGTTTTGCGCCGACCAATCTCGTTCCGCCGTGTGCATCGGAGTAGAGTCCGTATGACAGACCGCAGTCATCACAGACAGCCAGTCTTGAGCATGTCGCCTCGCCCCCGCTGTGGATATGCTGCCCTGACGAGCTCTTGAGTTCCGGGTATTCTCCGTTGATGATTTCAAACACTGATTGATCATTAACCGCTGCAAGGACACTGCCCGGAAGTGCGAACTCCGCAGCTGTGGCAGAATGTATGCCCCTGCAGTAATCAGCCTCCCTGTCAAGATCTTCTTCCCTCATACCGGCTTCGGCATATTCGCAGGAAACATCAAGATAATAAACGTCTTCAGACCGGCTTTTACTGTTGCGTCCTTCCCGTCCGAATGCCCCGCCGATATTACTTGTCGGTGCGGCACCGCTCGGCTTTTCGATCTCACCGTAATTGACGGTGTTTTTGACAGCAAATATAGAAGCAAACCCTATGATCCCTCCAACAGAATCGTAAGAGCTCTCTCCTGCTTGATATATGATCTTCCCGTAATTGCCGCAACTCTCGACAGCTGCTTTAGCCGAGACAGACTGCCCGGCGATACCGCCGATATTCCTTCCGTATGCCCTGATATTTCCGTAATTGGCAGAACCGTAGATCTGCCCGTTCAGACTGCCTACGAGACCACCGACATTATTGCCGCCTGTACTTAGGCTGAAAACATTTCCCCGGTTGACACAGCCGGTCAATATGCTTGTCACATTCATCTCAGCGGCTATGCCTCCGACATAGCCATAACCTTCGACCTGCGCATAATTAACACAGTTTTTGATCTCACAGTTTCCGTTGGCATAACCCAGAATCGATGCTGTATGGCCGTTAGAGGTTGTTCCTTTGACTGTACAATAGGAGACGCAGTTCTCGATCAGCGTATTCTTGGCTTTCATGACGAATCCGCAGGCATTCTGCCCCTCGCTCTTCCCCCAGAGCTGCAGATTTTTGATTACCGCTTTATTTGATTCCGAAACGCCTTCGCAGTATTCAAACAGGCCATTAGCATTCCCGTTGTAGTCAATGATCTTGTGCCCGGCGCCGTCAAATACACCGGCAAATCCCGCATTGTTTGCCTGTACACTTCCTATACCGTCCCAGAAACGTTTTCCGTCAGTTCCGTCATCATTGATCAAAGATATGTCTTTGCCGAGTTTTACTGTCTTCCCGGCAAAGGTCTTCCCGTTATCAACAAGCACGGAAAAACCTGCAAGCTGTCTGGCTGTTGACAGGGTAAAGTCTTTCTTTGAATCGTTGTACCAACTCGTGTCCGCACTGTATTTCCACATCTTCTGTGTGGTCAGCGGCAGTACATTCAGCTCCAGAGAAACTCCTTGACCGTTGATAGCTATTCCGACGGTATAGGTGTCACTCTCGGTTATATGGGACTCTACTTCTTGATCATCCTCGTCCGTATATTTATATGTGTACTGATAAGGGTTGGAGAAGAAACCAGGCGCGCTTGCTTTATAAATCAAGTCCTCATTTTCCGGCACAGCACCGTTTCGTAATTGAGTCGTTACCATCAGAAAATCGCCTTCGTAGACAGGATCCCCATTCTTCACTGGATAGTCTGTTACATCTTCTGGCGTATCACCGCTATAAATGATCCCGTTTTTTGTGACCGATACAGTACAGACATCACAGGGATCAATTTTTATGATACCCGGATGCGCGGACTCGAAATACCCGCTGACTGAGCAGCTGCCGTTGACTGTGACATAATTACCCGAAAGCCTGTTGTCACCCAGCAGATAATACCTGCACTTCCAGCCTGTTGCAGGAGTATTAGACAGGTAGACGACTGATCCGTTTTCCATGCTCCCTGTTTGGGTCGCCTCAACAGTTCCGCCCTGCTGATTCTGTTCTATGGTCAGACTGCCTGTTCCCGGTGAAGCATTCTTCTCCCAGTACAGCACAGGATAGCCGTCATCTCCGGCAACGTACGCCGTGCCGTTAACATTCAGCTTTTGCAGCAACACACCGTTTCTCATTTCCTGATCAGTCATCGATTCAGTATTGACCGATACGCTCTTTGCCAGATTGTATGTGTAATATCCCGGATATTGAGGATCGTCACCGCAGTTTTCCAAATAGTAGCAATCATCAACTCTATAGTTTTTCCCTCCGTTGTTACAACCGATTCCCCTTCCTCTCTGATTCCCATGGGTATTCAGCGTACCGGTGTTATAGCAGCAATACACGCTCATACCCTCATTGGAACCGATGATTCCTCCTGTAGGCGCAGCATAATTAGCATCCATATAACCTGTGTTGTAGCAGTTGATGATGGAACCTCTTTCCACCATGGAGCAGGCAACGATACCGCCCAGACCTTTGGAATCCGTACAATGAACCTCCGCGTGATTTGCAAGATTCTCCATTGATATTCCTCCGGCTACCGATGTTCCGCTGGCCGCATTGGCACCTCCTCCCATACAACCGACGAAACCACCGACCATTCGTCTGCCGTATATATAACCATCAAGAGACATGTTCTTAATGCTCGACATGATCTCCGGTTCACTTTCACCCTCATATAAACTCCCCATCATTCCGATGAGACCGGTGCCCTGTGCATAGCCGTATGCCGTATCTCCCACCGATCTGTAACTCCACCGATAACAATACAGGTTGCTGATACTATGTCCACAGCCATTGACCGAACCATTGAATGAGGCTTTTATCATCGTTGACCCGTCAGAAGGATCCATCAGGTACTCACCGCCGATCGGAGTCCAGTTAGGATATGTACCCTCATATGCGTTTGAACTTTCATTTGATGCATGATCAATGTTTGACGGATCCGTACCTCCCATGTCCAGATCAGACGTGATATTGACAGTACGGTTCGAAAAATCATTCTTGACAAGCCCCTCATAGGCTTCATCCTGCACGCCCGCAATCAGCTCAGTTTTCTCGTAATACTTGTTTTCGATACAATCCGGCAGTCCTTCATTCATCTTCTGATGCTTATTGGTCTGTGGTGTATCATAATTGAACGGACCTGTCAGATTATTTCTCACGCTGCTGTCACTGCGTGCACCTTTGACTTTGTAAATGGGAGTCGTATTGTTGATGCTGCCGTTTACGACAGCTGCAAAGCCTGCCAGCTGAGCCGGAGTACTGATATCGAAGCTCGAAGAGGTCTCGTTGTACCATGATACATCTACGGCTCCGTCCCATGTAGTCAGGTCATAATACTCTGCTACGACATTGCCTTCCTCTTTCGTCGTTCCTTGCACTGCCTCAAACCCGTCATAAGGAGCAGAAAAGGTATACTCATATCCGTCCTCTGTATCACTGAACTGAGCGAAGGCATATTTAGTCTTTTCTGTATCCGTGTAATAGCGGATCGTTGCAATATCCATGCCTTCGACTTTGTCAAATGAGCCCGTGACAGTTACGCCGGAACGCAGTCCCTCTCGTTCAGCCGCTCCTTTCTTCTGCACCGATCCATCTTCAGCTGATGATGGCGAAGTTTCCTCTTCTTGCATTTCTGGAGACTCATCAGTCTCTGCATCCTGACCGTCTTCCTCAGCTAAAACTTCTTCTGCAGCGACCTGCTGATTCGTATCAGCAGGCTTCTCTTCCGCTGAGACAGCAAGGCTCATGGATTTCATCGTCACCATCAGCACCAGGATCCAAACGAGTTTTCTCAGTGTTCTTTTCATCTCTGTAATCTCCGTTTAATTAGCTCAGAAGCTCCGTTTCTTCGGCATCAGCCGGTACGCAACTACGTACCTCTGAACCGTTTATTTCAGTCTTCAACACTTTTACATCCAATCCGTATATAGTCCTGATAAGCCCTTCCGTCAGGATCTCGCCTGCATTTCCCTGCGCCAACACATGGTGATCCTTGATCGCCAATACATAAGTCGCATATCTCAGCGCATGTTCCGGATTGTGTGTCGATAACAGAATAGTAAACCCCTTAGCCGCCATGTTCTGTATGGCCCTTAACACATGATGCTGGTTCCCGTAATCCAGATTGGCCGTCGGTTCATCCATGATCAGGATCTTTGCTTTTTGCGCAATCGCTCTGGCTAACAGCACCATCTGTCTCTCTCCTCCTGAGATTTCGTTGATGCCCCGGTGTGCCATATAACCAATGTCCATGAAATCAATGGCCTGTTGTGCGATCCCGATCTGTTCCGGACCGGGTGACTTTAGCGGTGACAGCATTCCTGTCGTCCCCATCAGTACCGAGTCCATCACCGTGTAGTTGAATACAGGTGTCTCCGACTGAGGGATATAAGCTGCCATGGACGCCATGTCTTTTCTGCTCAAATCCTTAACATTGCGTCCGTCCAGATAAATATCTCCCTTGTATTTATGCAGAAGTCGCAGCATACATTTGAACAGTGTGCTCTTGCCGGCTCCATTTGGACCAAGCACCGCAACCAACTGTCCCTGTCCTATCTCAAAACTGATATCATCCAGAACTCTCAGCCTGTCATATGCAAATGTCAGATGGTTCACTTTGATCATCGTTTCCTGCCGCCTCCCGTCAAAAGAAGATAGAGGAATAACGGCGCTCCCACAAAGGATGTCAGTATACCTATCGGGATCTCCGCTGTCGTTGCCATTCTGGCTATGTCATCCACAACCAATAAAAATGTCGCGCCAAATAACGCTGTTGCAGGTATAAGTCTGCGGTAATCATAACCAAAAAGCATACGACACAGATGCGGGATCACGAGACCTATCCAGCCGATCATACCTGATACGGAAACTGCCGCAGCTGTCAACAGCGTCGCACATACTACAACGACCAATCTGAGTGCGGTTATATTAACTCCGACAGATTTGGAAGTCTCTTCCTCGACCGTCAGAAGATTGAGCCTCCACCTGAGAAGAACAAGAGGTACGATCCCGATCAGCATGGGGATGATCATAAACTTGACATCCCTGACCTTGATTGAAGACAACTGTCCCATCAGCCAGTAAGTAATAGCCGGCAGCTGATCGTCCGTATCTGCCACCAGCTTGATGAACGAAGTTCCTGCTGAAAATAATGAAGATATCACCATACCGCTTAAGATCATTGCCAATGTCTCCGTTGTGGGACTCAAACGGCTCAGGATATATGCCAGTGCTACAGCAGCCAGTCCGAATACAAATGCTGCGATTGATATGCCGAAGTAATTCGCGCCTAACAAAATAGCCAATGCCGCCCCGAAACCGGCACCTGTCGAAGCGCCGAGTATATCTGATGACACTAAAGGATTGCGAAACATTCCCTGGTAACTGACACCTGCCATGCTTAGCGCTGCCCCTATCAGCAGAGCTGCCGCCACTCTGGGCAGACGTATATTGAACAACACTTTCTCTGCTGCCGGATCCCAGCTGCGCACCACATATCCCGGCGATATTCTTGACCAAAGCACCCGGAAAAAGTCCCCGATCGATAATGAGTATCTTCCGATCACGACCGAGATCAGGATCGCTGCGATAAATGCAGAAATCAGCACGATGAATTTTAGTTTGTAAGATTTCTTTATCTCAGCCACCATTCTATTCTGATCCGTTGATCTGATAGTAGTACTTGCCTGTTGCTGCGTCATAATATACATTTCCCATCTTCTCGGCATCATCAGGCATTTGCTCTGTCCCCTGCAAGTCGTCGTCTGAAAAAGACACCGCCTCCTTGGCTTTCGTGTCCTCGACCTGCTCATTTTTGATCTCTACGTTCCAGTGCAGGATGAGCGCCAACATGATACCAACGGCAAGGATCAGCATGACATCCGAGAGATTGGAAATATAATTCATCGGATTGACTTCTTCATCCGAATACTGTGAACGCCTGCGATTATTTCTTCTTGATCTTCTTCTACTGTCTCGCATTGTAAATACCCCTGTTCTCCAGTTCGATATCCACTACACTGTCGACCAAAGTCTCAAGATCCGACATATAACCGGCATACCAGCGTTTGCGGAAACTGCTGATCACAAGACAGATACCTGCCGCAATAAGACCGGCAATCGTAGTATCAAACGCCGTGAGCATCGAGTCTGATAATGTCTGCGTATCACCCTGTCCAAGGGCTATGATACCGGGTCCCAGAGGGATCAATGTTCCCAAAAGTCCCGTCATCGGCGCAAGCTTTGAAATCAGATTTGTGGCTCCGAGTTTTCTGTCGTAACGCGCCCTCTCTTTTTCAATCAGACTGTCTGCAAGGCTGGTAAGCATCTCTTCACTGAAATCCGGATGCTTCGTGAGCTCGATCAGGGCCCTTTTCTGCCGTCGTAAAAGTCCGCTGTCTGTAATGCACGTCTCCAGATCATATCTGTGCAGTTTGAGAGCGTCCATGAGTTCAGGCAGTTTGTATTTCATATGTATGCGCTCGCTGAAAAATTCTGCGATGATCCATCCGATACAAAACACTGAAAACGCGATAAAAAGAATCAGTATGATGATCACGGGGATACGCATGGCTTCCGCGACTGTGCGCAGAATGTCCTGAAACAAACTCAATTCCATTATTCTCTTACTCCTTTCAATCTGACTCTGAAAGATACTAACTCTGATACACTGCCGGACGCTCCCAATGCTAAACACCCAAGACCCGTAAAGAGCAAGAGCTGTCTGTGTCGCTGCTCTTTTTCTTTGCTGTGATCTTCGATCTTTACTTCCTGAATCTTATCCTCGGGAGCAACCGCTACCTCCGTCTGATTCATGATACTGTTCTGCAGGTTTTTGACTGCCGCATCCGATAGCAGATACGTATGTATGTTGTTTAATTCATTTGTATTATCCTCATTCTTTTTGTTGATCTCATCAGATTTCTTTTCTCTGACCTCCGATGATTCTTTTTTTTCAGACCCTGCGGTGCCTTTGCTCTTGCTGTCTGAAGTCTTGCCGGATCCGCCGGTCTTGCTGTTTTTACCTTCTTCTTCGTTTTGTTTCTTTTCATCCTCTGAACTTGGTGATTGCTTGTCCTTGCCCCCGTTTTGCTCTCCGTTCCCGGCCTGACCTTCGTCAGGAGCAACTCCTCCCTGAACGACCTTGGATGTGGCTAAAGGTTCGGAGTCTGTACCGACACCTGCGGTGATGGCTGCTTCTCCTTTTCCGACAATATCGTAAGCGACTGTTACCTTTGCCAGATCGCTGTATCTATCATCCGGTGTCACTTTGATACCGGTGATAACCAGGACGTTGGTATTAGTCGAATTTATATTCATCAGTTTGGAGAGAGCATTACGAACAGCTTCATTGTCTGCGCTGACAGTCATATCAACTGTGTGCGAACCTATCTCTCCGTCAAGCTCGCCCATATCATCGATCTTCGGACTGCCCTCCAGCACAACGTAAACGCAGCTGACATATTTGTCGCTCTTGCTTGTGAGCGATTCTGTCGGTGAAGTTTGCCCGAACAACAGTCGAAATCTGTTTCCGGCATTCATACTCGAAAAATCAGGACCACAATGCTCGAAATCTTCATTGAACTGCGCCCAGTTATCCTCTATCGCCAGCATCGGCTGCACCTGTGAGGCGTGGTCCGATGCATGTTCAAATGTATACTCAATGATCTTGCTCTTATCTGCGACTTCCTTCTCCACTGTATGCGGCACTTCTTCATCCCACGCTTCTTCGACAAGGACCTCCCTCGTTTTCTCTTCTCCGGTCTCCTCATCGATATAAGTCTCCGTTTCATAGACCGCATCATGATGAACGATCTCAATCTCTTCTTCTGTCACGGTCTTGGTCCCGTAGACTACTGTGCGATTGCCGGAGACGTCATCATAGTAATAGCGCGAAGCAAAAAGTGCGCTCTTGTCAAAGCTGGTGCGAATTCCCTTGTGATCTTCTACATAGAACTTCAGGCTTCTCACATCGCCGTAATAGATGCCTGCAAGATTCAGGATATCTGCTATATAAAAGCCTTGTGCAGAATCAACGATGGCCGTATATTTGGTCTTGCTCGTGCTCTGGAAATACGAATATGCTTCCTGATGAAGTTCCAGATTATCTCTGAGATCACGCCAATGATACTGATCCACATCAACAAATTCCGACAACTGCATGCCGCCGTAGCCGACTTTGATTGCGAGCGTATCTGTCGCTACATCCGCATAAGACGGAACATAAGATCCAAGCACAGCGATCAGACATATCAGAACGGAAGCCGCAGCTCCCAAGCATTTTTTGTGTTTTCCTCTGTTTTTTCTCATTTATTTGAAATAGGATCCGGACAACATATTCTTTGCTTCTTCCTCGGAAAGATCATAATGCCAGAATAATCTGTAATACTCCTGCGCTATTTCAACCATATCGTAGTCGTTATATATGTCCGGATAAAGCAGCTGACCGAGCCACCAGACACCAAGGACCATGTTGACTGACGGCGGTCCGGACATCCAGCAATAGGGGTCTCCCGGTATCTCGTAATACTTGTCTTCCTTTACCGCCTTAAGCGCAGACCATTCGTTAGTGGCCAGGTCTTTATACGGGCCGCCTTTCGTGAGTATAATGACATCGGGTTCATTCTCATAAAGGCTTTCGAGACTGACAACAGTTCCTCCGCCTTTATTGGTCATCTCTTCCGGAATGACAGCATTTCTAGCTCCGATATAATCGATCACCTGAGCCTGAGATGATTTGTTGGCATTGACTGCGAGTCCGGTCGCTCCCGTACCATAGAGTACGCTGACTCGGTCTTCCAACGGTATTTTTTCTTTGTTTCTGCGAGCCATTTCCGTCGTCCTGTCAATGAAAGCAGCTATCTCTTCTGCCTCTGCTTCCTTGTGCAGTATTTTCCCGAGTTTTCGATATGTCTCTGCCATATGATCCAGGGTGCCGTCAAAAAAGAGCGTTGGTATGCCTGTTTGCTTCTGAATCATATCCATATCGGACTTTATCGACTTCTTAACATCTCCCAGATCAAAGACCGCCTGCGGTTTCGCTTCTATAAGCGCTTCCATATTCAAAGTGGATTTGGCGCCGTAGAACTGCCCGAAAGTAGGAAGGTAAAGCAAGTTTTCCGGCAGGTACTTCTCCTGACTTGTATTCGGGCTCGATGAAACTCCTACCAGCTTATCTGAAGCGATGGGGATCAACATCATTGTCGCAGTTGCACCTGAAGGCGCAATCCGTGAAATATCTGCCGGTATCTTAACTTCCCGATCTGCGTCATCAGTTACAGTTTCAGTTTCTACACCATCGAGCGGATCATATTCGCTGGCATTCCCGCATCCGCTAAACAGCAAGGAAAACGATACTATGATTGACATGATCGCTGCTGTTAGTTTCTTTTTTGTTCTCTTTGTTCCTGAAATAAGCATTTGCCTTCTCCCACACTCATTCAGAATTATGATATTAAAAAGCGATTTAGAATTCCGTTGTTATAACAACCAAATAGAATTATATACTAATGCGATTTGCTTGTAAATAATATTCGATATTATAAAAAGACTGTCACACCCTTATGTGACAGCTATTCAATCATATGAGCATTTGCTTCACTGTTTCTAATTCATCTGTCTCCGCATTGAAACAGCACGTGTCCGCTCTAACCGGAATCGTTTTCAGATAGTCAGGCACCTTGTCCGGCACAGCGGCAAGTACTGTGCACCTGTCGAACAAGCTGAGTACTTCTTTCTGAAATTCAGGACAACACGCATCCATCGAACCAAGATGATCCATGATGACACTTGAACCGTCCAGAATAGATCGCAATGCGGGGATGATATGCTCATACCCTCTCACACAAGTCTCAGTATGCCGGTTCACGCAGGTGCCGATGAACTCCTCCTCATCAGAAGACTGCGTGCCGGTCCCTATCCCCCGCATATAGACCCGTATTCCTCCGATAGAAGGATCCGCGACGGATTCTGTATAGAACCCGCGCGGATCTGTGATCATAGGTTTGAGCTCCCGCATCCAGCGGCTGCGGTTGCCGTGGTTTTTTCCGATGATGATCGTGTGCATCAGCCCATCTTCTTGAAGTCACTTGCCGGATGTTTGCAAAGCGGGCAGATGAAGTCCTCGGGCAGTTCCTCGCCCTCGTATACATAGCCGCAGATCTCGCAGACCCAGCCTTTGACCTCTTCCTGAGGTCTCGGTTTGACATTCTTCTGATAGAAGCTGTAGGTCATCGTCTCAACGTTGTTGATAACGACCGACTCTGTGATATCGCAGATGAACATCCAGTGTGATCCCAGGTCGATCGTATCGGTGACCTTGAGGGAGATATAACTGTTCGCGTATTTGTTCAGATACGGCACACCGTTGGAAGCCTCGTCATAGTGATCAAAATCAGCGAATTTGTCGACATCGCGTCCGGACTGGAATCCGAAGTGCTTGAATATCTGGAACGGGCATTCCTCATTCAATGTACAGACATTCATCACGCCGGTCTTTAAGACGACTTCAGCCGTGTAATTGGTCTTGACGAGATT
>OMSP01000203.1 GCA_900313775.1 uncultured Eubacteriales bacterium | reverse complement strand
GAGAGTGCAAATGAGGCTTCACTTTAGTACAGATAAACATACGAATCTGCTGATTGATCTGCTTTATCCGCCCAGATGTCCGGTTTGCGGTCAGCCTGCTCCGTTCGGTCTTAAGATATGCCCGGAGTGCCGAAAAAGGCTCCCTGTCATCGAGACAAAGCGGTGCAGAAAGTGCGGGAAACCGATTGAGGATTTTGACGTGCTCTGCCCGGACTGCGTGAGGGAGGATCATCTGTATGACCGGGGACTCGGTATTTATATGTATGATGAGACCATGAAGCGGGCAATAACAGAGCTGAAATATAAGGGGAGACGCGAGTACGGTGAGGTGTTCGGAGAGCTGATCTACGAAAATGCCAGATCTGAGCTTATGTACTGGAAGCCTGACTGCCTGATCCCGATCCCTCTTCACCCGGCAAGAGAAGCGGAACGGGGATACAACCAGGCCCGGATCATATCAGAGGCTCTCTCCAAAAGATGCGGCATACCTACCAGATCGGATATACTGACGCGCACGATGGAGACAGACCGGATGAAGGAACTGTCCGCCAAAGACCGGACTAATAACATGATTCGTGCGTTCGAGGTATCGGAAGGCAGTCGGGAACTGCAAAGCGTCGTTCTCATAGATGATATTTATACGACCGGATCCACTGTAGATGCCGCCTCCGCCGTTCTCAGAAGGGCAGGAATAGATGAAATATACTTCCTTGCGGTTTGCATTGGCGGTGGTTTCATGGTATCATACTAATAACTCTGTGCATTGCGGGGATTTTTTCGTTGTGCACGAAATTAGAAAGCGTGTGGCTTTTCGGCCGGACCTGCCGGCGCTCTTTAACGATATATGAGGTGTATTATGATAGATCAGGAACGCGTACGTCTTATGACGAGACTTGCGAGATACGAGAACGGAGAAGGTGTGGAAGACTTCCGGATACGCAAGTATTACCGCAGTGATTACACGGCTCTGCAGCTTATTAAGACATGGATCCTCACTATGCTGGGCTACGGCCTTCTTCTGGGCCTGGTCATCGCGGGCAATGTGGAATTTCTTCTGGATAATATCGATTCCATGAATCTTCGGGTGCTGTTTTCATGGATCCTGATAGGATACATAGTTCTTATCGGCGTGTATTTTGCCGCTGTGTATATTTCCTCAATGATAAGGTATAACCGGGCCAGGAGGAACGTGAAGGATTACCTGACCGCGCTTGAGAGAATTTCGCGCATGCAGTGACAGATCGGATTCCGCATGAGATTTGTCTGCAGGCTCTGACATAGGACCTGGGTTTTATCTCGCGGATGAGACTTATAGTAGACCTCGTCTATATTAAAATAAAGGTAGGGGACTTTTGATGACAACGATACTTGAGTTCAAGGAAAAAATCAGAGAAGTATACGCCACATATACGATCTATGTGGACATCGTACTAAAGACAGCACTGACTCTCTTATGCCTGTTCTGGATACGCGGCTGCTTCCCGGGAGGAGGCATATTTTCCAATGTCTTCGTTATTATTGTCGTATCTTTGCTCTGCTCGATCCTTCCGCTGCGAATCATTCCTATTACTTGCGGAGTTTTTATTATCGGACAGGCGTTCCGAATGGGCATTGATGCCGGCGTTGTGACCGCAGTGATCCTGATAGTCCTTCTGTGTCTCTTTCTGCGTTTCGTGCCGGATGATTCTCTGGCCTTCATCTTCATGCCGATCGCTATGTATTTCGGTCTTCCGGCTCTGATCCCGATCAGCTACGGTCTCAGGAAAACACCTGCGTCATTCCTGTCGATCGTCTCCGGCTGCGTTGTGTATTACACACTGGAATCTCTGGTCACGGGAGCGGAAGCCCTGTCAAAGCTTGAACAGACTGAATATGTTGAGCGACTCACAGTTCTGCTCGGAGGCATTGTATCAGACAGTTCCATAGTCATTAACATTCTGGCTCTCGCCGGAGTGGTCATTATTGTCTACGCAGTGAGAAGGCTTGGATTTGACTTTGCTTTCGAAGCCGCTATTATTGTCGGAGCCGCTGTCTATGTATTCTTTATTCTTCTCGGCAACGTCGTAGTACAGACGAATTTTGACACTGTTTCAACAGTCATAGGAGCCGTGGCGGCTGTGCTTGTCGCGCTGATCCTGAATTTCTTCTTCCTGTCGCTCGACTATCGAAGGACGGAGAAAGTGGAGTTCGAGGATGATGAGTATTATTACTATGTAAAAGCTATCCCCAAAGCCTATGCCTATAAGAGAAAGCTTCCGGTCTATCAGAATGATCAGACGGCAAGTGAGGTTCCCGTGGAGACAGATATCCCGCAGGTATCTCTGCCTGGTGTTGAGGATATCGAT
>OMSP01000206.1 GCA_900313775.1 uncultured Eubacteriales bacterium | reverse complement strand
TCCATGGTGATCGTGGGGGCATCCAATATCTTTTCGCCTGACACGAACTGGCTGACTCTCATCACGACGCTGCTCGGGGTCACGACATTGATCCTGGAAGCAAAGGGCCATATCCTCTGTCCGGTGATCATGATCGTCTTCTGTCTGATGTATGCAGCGATCGCCTTCCAGTATCACTACTGGGGAGAGATGATGACTTTTCTCGGTATGTCGGTGCCGATGGCTGCCTGGGCACTGGTCACCTGGCTTAGGAATCCGTCCAAACGCGAGGGGGAAGTGCAGGTGAGGACGCTCAGCAAAAAGGCCTGTCTGGCAGTCGTTCTTGCCTCGGTACCGGTGACAGCTGTCTTCGGACTGTTTCTGTGGAAACTGAATACACCCAACCTCGCAGTCAGCACGATCTCCGTTACTACAAGTTTTCTGGGCGCGGCCTTCACGGTGCTGCGCAGTCCGCTGTACGCTCTCGGATACTCTCTCAATGACATCATACTGATCGTGCTGTGGATCCTGGCTTCGCTGACTGACCCGAAGTATATCCCGGTAGTCGTGGAGTTCATGATCTTTCTCGTCAATGACCTTTACGGCTTCTACAGCTGGAGACTTCGCGAAGCAGAACTGCAGAAATGAAAAAACCGGCGTCCGCAGGGACGCCGGTCATTATACCTGTGTGTTGGCCGGTCAGGGAAGGATGAATCTTTCACCGTCTGTCCTGATCGTTATCTCATCACCGTTCTCGACAAGGATCATATCGATCACATCCGCATAGAGGGCTTTGTAAATATGATCGTTTTCATCGACGACATAGAGCCAGGTATTGCCGTTCTGGTCGATGGTCTGAGTCTTTTTTACCGTGATCTTCCTTTCCTTGTAGGAGGAGGTGTCTGACGTCTTATCGCTGTCATTCTTATCACTGTCGACTGCAGGGGTTCCGCTGTTTGAAGTGGCCTGCTCCTGGGTGATCGTCCCTTTCATCAGCGCTTCGTACTTAGCAAGACATTCATCCTGCGTATAGGCGGTGGCGACCTTGTTGTACTGCTCGACGTTGACCGCGGCATACATCTTGACGAGACTGCTGTTGTCCTTTAAGACCATAATGTAGGTGGGTTTGCCGTCCATGAGGATCAAAGACGGGAAGGAGGCCTGATAGCCTTTCTCCTGAACCTCGCCCTCAGCTGATGCCATCGCCGAAAACTCATCCGCGCCGGCGCATTTGATGAAATATGTCTTCTCCGTGCGCTCGTTCGAGAGGATGAAACCGATATTGGAACTGTCGGAGTTGACTGAAGTGATACCGGTGTAGATCCAGATGTCGCCGTCCTTGGCAATATAGCCGAAATCGGAGGTCTGTCCTTCGTCCTTGGACTCAGTCACTTTGCGGCATCCGGTCTGGCCGAAGATCGAGTTGATATAGCCGCCGGAGAGCTGACCGTAGTTGTTGTACTGATCACAGATCAGTGTGCCGGAGAATGCGTTGTCCACCCAGGTCGGGATGTCCCTGGTGCCGTGGTATTCGGTATTGCCGCTCACCGGATCAGCCAGGATGACGCCTTTGACCTGTTTGCCGCCGAACAGACCGATCTTATGGGTATAGACCGAGGCGACATACCAGGGATTGCCCTTTTCGTCGACCTCAAAATGCAGATTGTCGAACATCGCGGTGGGATAGGAGAAACGGATATGCCGCTCCAGATTCTCCTGGAAATGTGCCGAGGGAACATATTTCATACCTTTGTCAAGAGCGACATAGTCGGCGTCCATCTTGACAGGGTTGACAACGACATAGCCGGGCACGCCGTTCTTCCGGTTTTTGAACCATTTGATAATGCCGTCATAAGCCAGAGGCGCAGTCTTTGCAGGAGCCTCCTGATAGTTGATCTGCGTATAATCACTGACATCATACTGGCTGATGACATTGGAGAGAGAGCCGATCTCGCGGTCGCCGAGCTTTCCCGCCGACGCAGTGTCCATCAGGGCGATGGAGTCAGCCTTCTCGACAGTAGGTATGTTCTCGACCGAACCATCCTCGACCTTCAGGATCTTGCTGTAGGCCCGGGCATGCAGGAGTTTGGAGCTCCCGACAAAGGACAGGACTGCCGGCAGGATAAAGAGAAGGATCGCGATGGGGATCGGAGCGAAGAGGTGCTTTATCTTCCTCTTGCCGCCGCTTTTGGATGACAGTGCGTTGGAGACGCCGATCATACTGCCGCGCACGGCCGAGAGGATCGCAAAGACCAGCGCGATCGTAAACAGGTAGCTCCAGAATCCGCGGCTCATCAGGTTGACGGCCGGAAGAGTATTGTAAAAGATCAGCGCCGCCACGATGACTGTGATCACGATAATCACGATCAGGCTCTTTTTGGGATCGGCCCGCGGTGTACGCACCTCCTGATCCTCATTTGTTCTGCGGAAGGGGTTCTGTCCGCCCCCGAAATTCTTTCCGAACGCTTCTCTGAAACTGCTGCCGCCTGTATTGCCGAATCTGATGATCATAAATCTCTCCTTAAGAATCGGATATCATGTGCCGGTTGCTATCCACATCATATCAAATAGCACATTATTTGTCATGCGGGAAGGACTGGAAAAAAAGGTGTAAAGATGGTAAAATAATTATTCAGCATAATAATAGGGATAATATCGCACACGGGAGGTAGCATATGGCTATATTTACAGGTGCCGGAGTCGCATTGGTAACGCCTTTTGCGGCAGACGGAAGTGTCAACTACAGCAAGCTCGGTGAATTGCTCGACGATCAGATCGAGAACGGTACCGACGCGATCATCATCTGCTGCACGACAGGTGAGTCCTCGACTTTGAGTGAGGAGGAGCACTCGGAGGCGGTCCGCTTCACCTGCGAGTATGTGAACGGACGGATCCCGGTCATCGCGGGCACAGGTTCAAACGCGACTTATACTGCGATCGATCTGTCAGTGAAGGCTCAGGCCGACGGCGCGGACGCTCTGCTTATCGTGACACCTTATTACAACAAGGCCACCCAGAAGGGACTGATCGAACACTATTCTCAGATCGCCGCCAAGGTCGATCTTCCGATCATAATGTACAATGTCAAATCCCGTACAGGCTGCAACATCAATGCTGACACGGCGGCCTGGCTGATCAACCATGTCGACAATATCGTCGGCATCAAAGAGGCAAGCGGAGACATTTCCCAGATCGCTCAGATCGCACATCTCACAAACGGAGAACTCGAGCTGTACTCAGGAAATGATGACCAGACGATCCCGATCCTCTCAGTCGGCGGCCGCGGAGTCATCTCGGTGGTCTCCAATGTCGCACCGGCAAAGGTCCATGAGATGGTCATGAGTTATCTGGACGGCGATACTAAGAAAGCAGCTAAGATGCAGCTTGATATGCTGCCGCTTGTGGACGCGCTCTTCTGTGAGGTCAACCCGATCCCGGTCAAGACAGCGATGAACCTGCTCGGTTGGGATGTCGGCGGTCTGCGCATGCCGATGACCCCGATGGAACCGCAAAACGTCGAGCGGCTGGCACAGGCAATGAAAGATTACGGGCTGAAGCTGGCCTGAAGGGGGAAAAGATGACGAATATACTACTCTGCGGATGCAGCGGCAGGATGGGAGCGGTGGTCTCCGATATGGCCGCGGCCGACGAACAGACAAAGATCTCGGTAGGTGTTGATGCGCTTGGCGAGGCGAACGGGGATTATCCGGCATATGAGAAACTGGCAGATGTGACGGAGACTGCGGATGTAGTCGTTGATTTCTCCAATCCGTCTGTCTTCGACGAACTGCTCGCTTATTGTGTCGACAAAAAGCTGCCGTTTGTCATCTGTACGACGGGACTTTCCGATCAGCAGATCGCATCGATAGACGAGGCAGCCAAGAAGATCGCGATCCTGAGGTCCGGCAATATGTCAGTGGGTATCAATGTGCTGATCAAGATCCTGAAGGAGATAGCGCCGCAGCTTTCAGCAGCCGGCTATGATATCGAGATCGTCGAGAAGCATCACAATCAAAAGATCGACGCACCAAGCGGTACGGCGATCGCGCTGGCTGAAGCGGCCAATGAAAAAGGAGAGTTGGAGTATGTTTATGACCGCTCTCAGGTACGACACAAGAGAGATAAAAAGGAACTCGGCATCAGTGCTGTGCGTGGCGGTTCGATCGTAGGCACGCATGATGTCATCTTCGCGGGAGAGGATGAGGTGATCACCTTCTCGCATATGGCCTATTCCCGCAAACTCTTTGCGAAGGGGGCTCTTGAGGCCGCAAAGTTCCTCGCGGGCGCAAAACCGGGTCTGTATAGTATGCAGGACGTAATCTAAGGAGATTTATATGAGCATTGTAAGCAAAATCGTAGGCAGCCACAGCGATCGCGAGATCAAACGCATCATGCCGCTGGTTCAGCAGATCAACGGTATGGAGGAGGAGATGCGCGCGAAATCAGACGACGAGCTGCGCGCCAAGACCGGCGAGTTTAAAGAGAGGCTGGCAGCAGGTGAGACTCTGGACGATATTCTGCCGGAGGCCTTCGCGGTCGTCCGGGAGGCGGCTGACAGAGCGACCGGTCTGCGGCCCTTTGAAGTCCAGCTGATCGGCGGTATCATCCTCCATCAGGGACGCATTGCCGAGATGAAGACCGGTGAAGGAAAGACTCTGGTGTCGACCATGCCGGCATACCTCAATGCGCTGACCGGAGAGGGCGTGCAGATCGTCACAGTCAACGACTATTTGGCCCAGCGTGACGCGGACTGGATGGGAGCGATCCACCGATTCCTCGGACTGACCGTCGGCGTGGTACTCAACTCCATGGAGCCGGACGAGCGCCGTGAGGCCTACAACTGCGATATCACTTATATCACAAACAACGAACTCGGATTTGATTACCTGCGTGACAACATGGTCATCTACAAAGAGAGACTGGTCCAGCGCGGAATGAAATACTGCATCATCGACGAGGTCGACTCGGTATTGATCGATGAGGCGAGAACGCCTCTGATCATTTCCGGACAGAGCGATAAGTCGACCAAGCTTTATGACGCCTGTGATATCCTCGCCAGACAGCTTAAGCGAGGCGAGGCGAGCGGCGAGTTCACCAAGATGAACGCCATCATGGGCGAGGATATCGAGGAGACCGGCGATTTCATCGTCGACGAGAAGGAGAAACAGGTCAACCTCACCGCGGACGGCGTCACCAAAGTAGAGCAGTTTTTCCATATCGACAATCTGGCTGATCCGGAGAATCTGGAGATCCAACACAATATCATCCTGGCGCTGCGCGCACACAATCTGATGTTCCGCGACCAGGACTATGTGGTCACGCCGGAAGACGAAGTCGTGATCGTCGATGAATTCACCGGCCGTATCATGCCGGGCAGACGTTATTCGGACGGTCTGCATCAGGCGATCGAGGCGAAGGAGCATGTGAAGATCAAACGTGAATCCAAAACGCTGGCGACGATCACATTCCAGAACCTGTTCAACAAATATGAGAAGAAGGCCGGTATGACCGGTACCGCTCTCACTGAAGAGAAGGAATTCCGCGAGATATACGGAATGGACGTCATAGAGATCCCGACCAATGTACCGGTCATCCGCGTGGACAATGAGGACGCGGTCTATAAGACCCAGCGGGAGAAGTTCCGGGCGGTCATCGAGGAGATCATCAAGTCTCACAATAAGACAGCGGTGATGGAGGACGGCACGGAAGTGAAAGGTCAGCCGGTGCTGGTCGGCACGATCACGATCGAGGTCTCCGAGCTTTTGTCTAAGATGCTCAAGCGGGAAGGCATCAAGCACAATGTCTTAAACGCCAAGTTCCATGAGATGGAGGCGGAGATCATCGCAGACGCCGGCGCTCACGGCGCCGTGACGATCGCCACCAATATGGCCGGCCGCGGTACTGATATCAAGCTTGACAAAGAGTCGGTCGCTCTCGGAGGCCTGCGTATCATCGGTACCGAGCGCCATGAGTCCCGCCGTATTGACAATCAGCTGCGCGGCCGTTCCGGTCGTCAGGGAGATCCGGGTGAGTCCCGATTCTATATTTCTCTGGAAGATGATCTGATGAGACTGTTCGGTTCCGAGCGGATGATGAGCATCTTCGAGACGCTCGGCATCGAGGAGGGAGAGCAGATCGAGCACAAGATGCTCTCTAAAGCCATCGAATCGGCACAGAAGAAGATCGAGGGCAACAACTTCGGTATCCGCAAGCAGCTGCTTGAATATGACCAGGTCATGAATGAACAGCGCGAGCTGATCTACGAGGAGCGCCGCAAGGTCCTCGACGGTGAGAACATGAAAGATTCGATCCTGCATATGATCGATGGCTATATCGACGACAATGTCAGCATGGTTCTCAATCCTCATATGGACAAGGAGCAGTGGGATCTGCTCGGACTGGATATGAGGCTGAAGAACACGATCCCGGCGATCCCGGCGGTCACCGAGGAAGACGTCAGGACTAAGTCTGTCGGAGAGATCACAGAGGAACTGCAGTCTGCGGCGCGTGCGGCGTACGAGGCAAAGGAGGCGGAGTTCCCGGAGCCGGAGAATATGCGTGAAGTCGAGCGTGTCGTGCTGCTGCGTGCGGTGGACAACAAATGGATGGCCCATATCGATGATATGGATCAGCTCCGTCAGGGCATCGGTCTGCAGGCCTACGGTCAGCGTGACCCGCTGGTCGAATACCGGATGCTCGGATTTGATATGTTCAACGAGATGCAGCAGGGGATCGTGGAAGATACCCTGAGACTCATGTATCATATCAAGGTCGAGCAGGCTCCGAAGAGGGAAGAGATCGCAAGGCCGATGGCGACCAACCGCGGCGAGTCGGAGCCGGCCAAGCCGAAGCAGAGAGCCAACAAGAAAGTGTATCCTAATGATCCCTGCCCCTGCGGCAGCGGCAAGAAGTATAAGAATTGCTGTGGCAGAAAAGGAAAGAGGTGAGATTAATGGTAGTAATCGATGAATACAAGGCGACACTGCTTGCCTATGAAGAACCATTAAAAGATCTGAGGGATTCACTTTAACACTGCAGCAAAGAAGGACAGGATAGCTGAACTGGATCTGGTGATGGCTGAGCCGGGCTTCTGGGATGACCCCGAAGCGGCGACGGCGACCACCAAGGAAGCAGGACATCTGAAGAATCAGGTGGAGGAGATCGATGCTCTGGACCAGAGCTACCGGGATCTGCAGGACCTGATCGAGATGTGTGAAACGGATGAGGACGAGAGCATGCTCTCCGAAATAGGAGAGGAGCTCCGGGCGTTTGAGGATAAGTTTTCAGCGCTGCGCATGGAGACGCTGCTCTCCGGTGAGTACGATGACCGCTCGGCGATCGTTACGCTCCATCCGGGAGCGGGAGGCACCGAGGCCTGCGACTGGACCAGCATGCTCTACCGCATGTATACCAAATGGGCGGCCGGCAAGGAATTCAAGGTCGAAGAGATCGATTTCCAGGAGGGCGATGTGGCCGGGATCAAGTCGGTCACCTTCGAGGTCCGCGGCGAGAACGCCTACGGGTATCTGAAATCCGAGCACGGAGTACACCGTCTGGTGCGCATGTCACCGTTCAACGCAAACGGCAAGAGGCAGACGTCCTTTTCGTCCTGCGAGGTGATGCCGGAACTGGATACGGATATTCAGATCGAGATCAATGACGACGATATCCGGATCGACACCTACCGATCCAGCGGCGCCGGCGGACAGCATATCAACAAGACCTCCTCGGCGATCCGGATCACGCATTTCCCGACGGGGATCGTGGTCCAGTGCCAAAATGAGCGCTCGCAGCATATGAACAAAGACAAGGCTATGCAGATGCTCAAGACGAAACTCTATATGAGAGAGCTCGAGGCACAGAAAGCCAAGGCGGAGGGTATCCGCGGCGATGTCAAGGATATTGATTTCGGCAGTCAGATCCGCTCTTATTTCCTCCAGCCGTACAAGCTGGTCAAGGATCTGCGGACAAATTATGAGAAGACCAACGCGGACGCCGTCCTTGACGGCGATATCGATGGGTTTATCGACGCGTATTTAAAGTGGTCGCAACAGAAATAATCAAAGAGAGGGTAAAACAATGGCAAAGATAGCAGTTATGGGATACGGAACAGTCGGCTCAGGCGTTGTCGAGATCCTCGATCGCAACCGTGAACTCATCACGGAGCGCGCCGGCGAAGCGATCACAGTCAAAAAGATCCTTGACCTGCGTGAATTTCCGGGCGATCCTTTCGAAGACCTGGTCGTACATGATATCACTGATATCGTCTATGACGACGAGATCAGTATCGTGGTCGAGACCATGGGCGGCGTGGATATTGCCACTAAATTTGTGTCGCAGTGTCTGGAGATGGGCAAGAGCGTCATCACTTCAAATAAGGCGATGGTCGCAGCCAACGGCAGTAAGCTCCTTGAGCTTGCCCGTGAGCACGATGTGCGTTTCATCTTTGAGGCGAGTGTCGGCGGCGGCATTCCGATCATCCGGAATCTCAGGAGCTGTCTGACAGCTGATCATATCCAGAAGATCTTCGGCATTTTAAACGGTACGACCAACTATATGCTTACCAAGATGTACGATGATGGCGCAGGCTATGATGAAGTACTCAAGGAAGCACAGGAGAAAGGATTTGCAGAGGCGGATCCGAGTGCTGATGTCGAGGGATGGGACGCCTGCCGCAAGATTGCGATCCTCTCCTCGATCGTCACGGGAAAATTCGTTGACTTTGAGGATGTGCACACCGAGGGTATCACCGGTATCACTCCCGAGGACATGGCCTATGCCAAGCATATGGACCGCGTGATCCGTCTGGTCGGATCGAGCGTCATCGAGGAGGATAAGGTCCACGCAATGGTAGCCCCGATGCTCTTTGACAAGGAGCATGCGCTCGCCGGCGTCAATATGGAGTTCAACGCGATCTTTCTGACGAGCGACATGCTGGGAGACACGATGTTTTACGGACAGGGGGCCGGCAAACTCCCGACAGCCAGCGCGGTCGTCTCCGATGTGATGGAGGCTGTGCAGTTCCCGCACGCAGTTAAAAGACTCGTGTGGAGCGCCGACAAGATGCCTGTCGCCGATCTCGGCGAGGAGAAACGGCGTTTCTTCGCGCGTATTCACGGTGACAAGGCTCTGGTCACAGAGATGGAGAAAGAACTCGGATCGCTCTGGGTCATCAAGGTCGAGGGTCTGTCAGGAGAACTAGGTATCGTGACCGGCGAGGTAAGCGAGGCGGACTTCATGATGTGCCGCCAGAAGCACCCCGAGATCATGAGCGCGATCCGGCTCGCGGACTGATCTTTCATATCGATAAATAAGGCCACCGCCTGTATGCGGTGGCCTTTTAGTATGTCTTTGTCTATGCGGGACTGCTCTGTGATGAGAGAGTGGAGTTTTGGTAGGCGGGGTCGGCGGTGACTTCCCGGCCGAACCACAGGGGAGGGGTGAAAGCTCCGGCTGCCTCCTCGGAGTCGAACTCGACTTCCGCGAGCACGAGGGGCGACAGATCGCCCTCAAAGACATCGAGCTCACAGGTCAGATCGTTCTCCAGAGGGATCAGATAACGGATCTTTTTGATCACGCGCCCTTCGACCTTTCCGCTCAAATGCTCATAGGCTTCCCTGCTGATCGGAAGATTGATCTCCTCACGGCTCATCAGTCCCCGCCCCTTGCAGGTCAGTTCGAACGAGTTCTCGTCGTACTCCCGGATCCGTATCACCGGATCCGTAGAGATATATCCCTGCGACAGGCGCCGGCAGGGATATTCTTTCACATCAAAGGGCAGTTTGCCCACCAGGAATTTTCGTTCGATCTCCATATCAGTCGCTGCTCTTGCCCGTGATCGCCAGGATACGGATGAAGAGGTTCGCCACATCCACATAGATGTCGGCGGCGGAATCTACCGCGTTGTCCAGTGTCTTAGGGAAGACCTGTGCTCTCGCCCAGTCAAAGCCGATGAATCCGCAGAAGATAAGTGCGACGATATAATCCATGAAGTTCATCGACCATTTAAAGATCAGCATGCCGAGGACTTCGATCACGATCGAGGCGATCAGTCCGATCAGAAGTCCCCGTCCGATGCTCAGGAAGAATTTCGGAAAGATGGAGCTGACCAGGATCATGATCACCGTCACGATGGCCGTGATCAGGAAAGCGCGCAGGACCTGTCCGGGTGTGTAAGCAGAAATGCAGAAGGTGAGGATCAGTCCCATGCAGATCGCCAGCCCGGTGAAACCCAGGAAGCTGACGGCCGGATTGTTGGACTTGTACACCAGGAAGATGCATCCGAAGCTGCCGATAAAATAGATGAGCAGGACAGCTATGATATTCATGGACATGATCTGCACCATAAAATACTTTGCCATAACGATATTGATGATGATGCCCCAGAGCAGGACCAGACCGATCACCAGGTTGTAGCTGTTATCATTTAACTGTACTCCGTCCAGCGACTGCATACGGGCCGCTTTATAAGCTTTGTTATCCATAATACTTCCTTTCTGTGCGGACTTCGCCTTCATTATAACACAGATAACTACAGCAGGCATTGCCTGCCGCGGAAGAAATCGTGTATAATTATCTCAATATATTGAAACATGATGTCGGTCAGAGAAAGGAATCATGATGAATATCGTATGTCTTGACATGGAAGGTGTCCTGGTACCGGAGATCTGGATCGCGTTCTCCAAGGAGAGCGGTATCCCGGAGCTGAAGCGTACGACGCGCGACGAACCGGACTATGACAAGCTGATGAACTGGCGTATAGGGATCCTGCGCGAGCACGGACTGGGACTGAAGGAAGCTCAGGCCACGATTGCAAAGATCGATCCGCTGCCCGGTGCCAAAGAATTCCTCGATGAACTGCGCACGCTGACGCAGGTCATCATCCTGAGCGATACTTTTGAACAGTTTGCCAAACCGCTGATGGAAAAGCTGAACTGGCCGGCGTTGTTCTGCAATGAGCTGGTGATCGATGAGGACGGCATGATCACCGGTCACAAGATGCGCTGTCCGGAGTCAAAGCTTACTACTGTCAGAGGACTGCAGTCGATCGGATATGATACGATCGCGGCCGGCGACAGCTTTAATGATCTGGGCATGATACAGGCGAGTAAAGCCGGTTTCTTGTTCCGAACGACGGAGGCGATCAAAAAGGAGTATCCGCAGTATCCGGCATTTGAAGAGTATGACGAATTCCTTGCGGCGATCAAGGAGGCTCTGTGATCATGTCGAAGAAACCGATCTTAATCGTTATGGCAGCAGGTATGGGCAGCCGGTACGGCGGGCTCAAACAGTTGGATCCGGTCGATGAGGCCGGCCATATCATCATGGATTTTTCCGTGTACGATGCCGTGCGTGCCGGATTCGGAAAGGTCGTTTTCATCATAAAAGAAGAGCATGAGAATGACTTTAGAAATAAAATCATTTCTCGTATGAGTGGTTTCGCCGAGGCTCACGGCGTAGAGCTGGCGCTGGCATTCCAGAAGCTCGACACACTGCCCCTCGCGCAACTGGAGCAGATGACAGGGAGGGCTTCCACGGCGGCTGACTGGGTCCCGGAGGGGCGCATTAAACCCTGGGGCACAGCGCATGCTGTCTATTGCGCCAAGGAATTTATCGACGCGCCGTTTGCCGTCGTCAACGCCGATGACTATTACGGACCGACAGGCTTCGCTGAGCTGGCTGCTTTTCTGGCAGGTGAGGCACAGACAGATACAGAAGGCAGAGCCCACTATGCCATGGTCGGTTTTGAACTGAGTAAGACGGTGACGGATAACGGTTATGTCTCCAGAGGTATCTGCGAAGTCGATGACAGCGGATATCTGACTTCTGTGACGGAGAGAGTGCATATCGAAAAAAGAGACGGCGGCATTGCCTATACAGAAGATGAAGGAGAAAGCTGGCAGGATCTGCCGGGCAGCGCCCTTGTCTCAATGAATCTCTGGGGGTTTACCGCGGACTTTGTTGACCGTCTCGGCGAAGGCGTCGCGCAGTTTCTGATAGACACGATGCCGGAAAACCCCTTAAAGAGCGAGTGCTATCTGCCGTTTGTCGTCAGCGATCTGCTGGCGCAGGGCAGAGCGGATGTCCGTGTCCTGCCGACGCCTGATAAGTGGTACGGAGTCACCTACAAGGAAGACAAACCCCAGGTCGAAGAAGCCATTAGCTCTTTGAAGGCGAATGGCTTATATCCGACAAGTCTTTTTCAGTCTTAGAAACATATAATTAGCCGGTATATATGCGGTGAACCATAGGTCGCGTGCGAGCCCGGGCAGTGCCTGCGCGCGCTGAGGAGCAAACGCACTTATCGCGACAGAAGCGCGCTGCAGACAGGCACGTCGGCCGGGTGAGTGATAGCGACCGTGTTCACAGCATATATACCGGCTGAGACTATGTTCTACTTGCATAAAAAAACAAGTCGTATTTTCGCCAAATCGGCGACACACCAAAATCTTTGTGATATACTAAAATAAATTAAGGGGAATGGGATTTTTTGATGAGAAATGTTGAAAAATCAAAGGTAAATATCGCCATTCCGGAAGGCTACCGGTTGATCGACCGGAGAGTCCTGCCGGACTGCGGATCCGTCGGTTATCTGCTGCACCACGTTAAGAGCGGCGCACGCCTGGTGCTGATGGACAACAGCGATGATAACAAGACCTTTTATATCGCATTCAGGACACCTCCTAAAGACAGTACGGGAGTTGCTCATATCATGGAGCACTCGGTGCTCTGCGGGTCAGAGCATTTTCCGCTCAAAGACCCCTTTGTAGAGCTGGGGAAAGGTTCCCTGAACACCTTTCTGAATGCGATGACGTATCCGGACAAGACCATCTACCCTGTGGCGAGCTGCAACGGGACAGACTTCAAAAATCTGATGCATGTATATCTTGATGCGGTCTTTCATCCGGCGATCTATGAAAATGAGCAGATCTTCCGTCAGGAAGGATGGCACTACGAGCTGTCCGGAGAGGCGGAAAATCTGGGCGTCAATGGTGTGGTCTACAACGAGATGAAGGGCGTCTTTTCGTCGCCGGAAGGCGTGCTCGATTATGCGTTGATGAGTTCGATGTTTCCCGACACAGCCTACGGGTATGAATCGGGAGGCAATCCCGAGGCGATCCCGGATCTGACGTACGAGAGATTCCTCGATTTCCACCGGACGTATTATCATCCGTCCAATGCCTATATCTTCCTGTATGGGGATATGGATTTCGAGGAGAGACTGAAATGGCTCGATAAGGAGTATCTGAGTCATTATACGGCGATCAGGGTCGATTCCGCATTGAAGGCACAGGAACCCTTCTCACATATGCATGAGGTGCAGCAGCCATACGCAATCGCCTCGGATGCGGATCCCGCGGACCAGGCCTATCTGACCTGGTGCAAAGCGGTGGGAAGCGTTCTGGACCCGCAGCTGATGAGGGCGTTCCAGGTCCTGGATTACGCGTTGGTCTCCTCGCCGGGCGCGCCGATCAAAAAAGCGTTGATCGACGCCGGTATCGGTCAGGACGTGGGCGGCGGTCTGGACAGCGGCATATTACAGCCGACATTTTCCGTGACAGCGAAGAAGGCGCGGGAGGAGGACGCCGGGAGGTTCAGAGAGATCATCGATGAAGTTCTGGCTGAGCAAGTCGCAGAAGGGATCGATCAAAAGGCTCTCGAGGCCGGTATCAACACACTGCGCTTTGCTTATGTCGAGGGAGATACAGGCCGCGCGCCGAGAGGGCTGATCTGGGGTCTGATGATAATGGACAGCTGGCTTTACGATGAGGACAGACCTTTCCTCAATATCAATGCGCTGCGTATATTTGATGACCTGAAAAACAAGATCGGGACTTCCTATTTTGAGAGTCTCGTACGCAGGTATCTGATCGAAAATGAGCATGGTGTCTATCTGACACTCTCTGCGGATCCCGGGCGCGCCAGGCGGCTCGAGGAACAGACACGGATGGCCATGCAGAGAAAAAAGACGGCGATGAGCAGGGAGGATCTTACCTCCATTTTAGAAGGCGAGAAGAAACTGCTCGACTATCAGAACAGAGAAGATCCGCCGGAAGCGCTCGAGACGATCCCTGTACTTGAGATAGAGGATATCAAAAAGGAGATCGAGCCGGTCATCAATGAGGAGATCGAGGCTGACATGCCTTTTATCTTCCACGAGACCGACACCCGCGGTATAGGTTATGTGGATCTCTTCTTCGATATGAGCGCGCTGACTCAGGAGGAACTGCCGGCAGCTGCGATACTTATCAAGGCGCTCGGCATGATGGACACCGATCAGCACAGTTATCAGGAATTTGCGCACGAAGTCAACCGCACGATCGGAGGATTGGTGACGCTGCTGGATGTGCGTGCAGATATCCCGCGTGCGAGCGAGGAGATCATCCGCCCGGTGGCCGAGATCCATATGAAGGGATTTTACGATCAGCTTGGAGCCGGCTTCGATCTGATCGGAGAAATGCTTCTGCAGACACATCTGCGCGATGAAAAACGACTGAGGGAGCTTTTGGCTGAGATCGTGGCGGATATGCAGATGCGCGTCCTTGTCGCCGGGCATATACTGGCGGCGAGAAGGTCTATGGCTTACGGATCTGTTCTGCAGAACTTTAAGGATATGACAGACGGCATTGCTTTCTACCGGGCAGTGTCAGCGCTGTATGAAGCTTACGATGAACGAAAAGAGGAGCTGATGGATCAGCTCGGTTCAGTGGCGCGAAAGATCTTTGCCGGAGACCGGATGACTGTCAGTTATACCGGCGAAAGAGAAAGTCTGACCGAAGTCAGAGCGTTGGCCGAGATGCTGGCCCGGGATCTCAAAGATGCAGGTGATACACCACTGTTCTTTGCCGGCAAACATGCCTGCACACCGGGAGTCGGCGCGGACTGGCTTGAGAGTCCCGAGGGTAACGAGGCTTTCATGACTGCCGGCCAGGTCCAGTATCTGGCGCGCAGCGGCAGTTTTGTCAAAGAAGGGTATGACTACACGGGAGCACTGCAGGTGCTTTCAACCTATCTGCGCTGGGAGTATCTCTGGCAGAATGTCCGTGTGAAGGGCGGCGCCTACGGATGCATGACGACATTTTCCCGGACGGGCAACAGCTTCTTTGTCTCCTACCGGGATCCGAACCTGAAAAGGACCTGGGATGTTTTCTCCGATCTGCCGGAGGAGATACGGAACTTTGAGCTGACTGAGCGGGAACTGCGCCAGTATATACTCGGGGCGATCAATGCGATCGACCAGCCGCTCAGTCCTCACGCCAAAGGCAGCCGGTCGATGAATCTGTATCTGGCGGGGATCGATGAAGAGATGCTGCGTGAGGAGAGAGCGCAGATCCTCGGTACGACGGCAGATGATCTCCGTGCATTGGCAGATCTGGTCGAAGATGTGCTGGATCAGGATGAGGCCTGTGTCATAGGCTCGGAAGCGAAGATCAAAGAAGAGGGGTATCTCTTTGATGTACAAGAGGCTCTGAATTGATGGGGGAACAGAAGGAATTCAAATCGGGGTTTGTGACGATCGTCGGTCTGCCCAATGCCGGGAAGTCGACGCTGCTCAATGCACTTGTCGGACAGAAGATCGCAATCACCTCGAAAAAACCGCAGACTACACGCGGACGGGCTCTGGGAGTCTTGCACGAACCGGAAGGGCAGGCAGTCTTTGTCGATACACCGGGCGTCAACAAGCCGGCAGATAAGCTCGATGAGTTCATGCAAAAGGAAGTCTCAAGTGCCCTGCAGGGGATCGACGCGATGCTGCTTGTCGTGGATATCCGCCATAAAAACCGTCATATCGATTCACTGATCGAGCGGTTGGCGGGATCAAGGCAGCCGCTGATCCTGGTGCTCAACAAGGTGGATTCGCTCCCGACCGAGCAAGTTTTCAAGGCGATCGACCTCTATAAGGACAAGGCGGATTTCGCGGATATCGTACCGGTCTCGGCCAAGACAGGACGCAATCTGGATGAACTGGTCAAAGTGATATTTGATCATCTGCCGCCGGGGCCTCCGTATTTCGACGAGGAGACAGTGACCGATCAGAGCGAGAGGAAGCTGGTAGCTGAGATCATTCGCGAAAAGGCTCTTCATCACTTGGAACAGGAAGTGCCCCACGGACTGGCCGTGGTCGTGGACAGGATGGAATTCTCCCGGAAGTTCGTCCATATCGATGCGACGATCATCTGTGAGCGGGAGTCACACAAAAAGATAATGATCGGCAAAGGGGGCACGCGTCTGCGTGAGATCGGCAGTGCTGCCCGTTATGAGACAGAGAAGCTGCTGGAGAAAAAAGTCTATCTCAAGCTGTGGGTCAAAGTCAGCAAGAAATGGCGCGAGAGTGATTATCTCCTGAAGGACTACGGTTATGACAAAGAGAATCAGGAATGATCACGGCGCCGGAGGTCATACATGGATGCGCTGACAGTCACGGGAATGGTGCTCATGGCAGCACCGATCGGCGAGTACGACAACCGGGTGGTGTTGCTCACCAGGGAGAGAGGCAAGATATCAGCGTTTGCCAAAGGGGCTAAGCGTCCCAAGAGTCAGTTGTCTGCGGTCGGACCGTTTGTCTACGGACAGTTTGATCTGCACGAGGGAGCGACCTCCTACATGATGTACAGCGCTAAGATAGAGGATTATTTTGAGGGGCTGCGCACCGATGTCGAGGGAGCCTATTACGGGTTTTATCTGCTCGAACTTGCGCAGTATATGACGCGCGAGAACAACGATGAGTGGGAGATGCTCAAGCTTTTGTACGCGGCGGTGCGCGCTCTGGAAAAAGGAGTCTGTGACAGGGAGTTGATCCGCTGTATTTACGAAATGCGGGCGTTGACGATAGGCGGTTTTGCAGTACCGCCACAGCAGCTGATGCTGGATAAAGCGAGTG
>OMSP01000207.1 GCA_900313775.1 uncultured Eubacteriales bacterium | reverse complement strand
GATCCCGGAAGGAGTGACCAGCATCGGCACGTCTGCGTTCGGATGGTGCGATAACATTGTGGATGTCAGAGTACCGGCTAGTGTAACAACACTAAAAGAATATGCATTCTGTATGTGTGACAAGCTGGAGGCCATCTATTTTGGTGGCACAAAAGCTCAGTGGAATAAATTCGATGGCGCTAATGAATACAGTTTACGTGCAGGAATTAAGGTGGTATGTGCTTCCGGAGAGACTTTCTTCACCGGACAGACGAAAAAAGTATCGGCATTTAAACTGGCCGCTTATTCGTATACCTATAATGGAAAAGCTATTCGGCCTGCTGTGACTGTGTTTGATCAGGACGGTCGGAAAATAGATGCTTCCAATTACAAAGTGACTTATTCAAACAATAAAAACGTCGGTACGGCGAGCGTCAAAATCGTCCTTGACGGTAAGAAGTATACTGGACAAAAGACCTTGACATTTAAGATCAACCCCAAGGGGACCAGATTAAGAAAGATTTCCGCCAAGGCCCGCCGTATTCGTGTTACATGGAAAAAACAAACTTCTAAGATGGCAACATCCCACATCACTGGTTATCAGGTGCAGTACTCAAAAGATAAATCATTTAAGAGTGGAAGCAAGATCAAGACAGTCAAGGGATACAAGAAGACTTCGGTTAAAATCGGTAAGCTCAAAGCGCGCAAGAGTTACTATGTTCGCATCCGGACATATAAAAGAGTTGGGAATGCTACCTATTATTCCGCATGGAGTCCGATAAAGAAAAGGGGAGTGAAGTAATCTTCTGGAGGGAAAACAATGAAAAAGATTTTAAAAAGTATCTTATTTAGCTTGGCTTTACTTATTGCCGCAGGAATTGCTGCCGGGGCGCTCGAAGCAGAGGCAAGTGCTGCCTCAGTGTCTGCCCCGACTAAGGTCAAAATCACTTCGGCAAAAGCAATCAGTGCGGGCAAGAATATAATTACCTGGAAGAAGGCAAAGAAGGCTAAAGGATATCAGGTGTACAGAAAACTCGGTTCTGCTAAATGGAAGAAGGTGGGCGCGACCAAAGCCATTTCCTTTACGGACGCTAAAGCCAAGGGAGGGAAGACTTATTCCTATAAAGTCAGGGCTTACAAAACTTACAAAAAAGGTAAAAAAACTAAATACAAATACGGGAAATTTTCAGCTGTTAAGAAGGTGAAAACCATTGCTTCTATCGGAGCTATGCCCGCAAATAAGCTTAGTATGGCAACTCTTCGATCTACTATGCTCTCACAAATAAACACCAAAAGAAAAGCGGCAGGCCTGCCTGAGTTAAAAGCATACACGGAGCTAGATGACCTCGCACAAATCAAAGCAAAAGATATGTATAAAAAGGGTGATCTGAATCACTATTCTTCCACGCTCGGATGGTTTTCTGACCAACTGATAGGTGCAAATATCGCCACGAAGAGCGCCGGCGAGAATATCGCTGCTGGCCAATCCACCGTGAATGCCGTTATGACTTCCTGGATGAATTCACCCGGCCATAAAGCCAACATCTTAGATTCTTCTTTTACCCATGTTGGTATCGGGTATTACAAGGGGTACTGGGTGCAGCTATTTGCCGAAGATCCGGTCACAAGCTTCATTATCACTTGTCCGACGTGTGGCAGGGAGGACTGGGCCATAGCTATGGAGGCTGACATGACATCGAAGGATGAAAACGGAAATGTTTTGAACTACCTATATTGTTATAAGTGTGGATCATGGTACCCATTATGTCCGGGGTGTAAAAAAGACGTGCTTGCAGATGCGGGCATTAATAATGGAGGTTTAATTTGCGCTAAATGTTCTACCTGCGGGTATCAGGATCGAAAAGTATGCATATCAAATTGTCCCAGCTGCGGCAACAGACTTTTGGGCAACACTGAACACGAAGATATCCGTGTGATAATGGCAGCTGACAATTACTCTCGGAGATTTATTATAGAGTACGTATATTGTAAATCATGTCAAAAGATTATACTGTTTACCGACAATGATGTAAGAGCATACAGAGCGGTATTCAAAGAACTGGCGGCTTCTCTTCCGGAAGATGAGAATGTCTACGATCACATCACATGGGAAAAAGACGGCATTACTTATCCCACACCGCAAACATCGAATCTGAGCGATTTAGTCGGGCAGAATAGATTTCTTTAACCAAAGATACTATTATTAAAGAAAGCGGTGTGGACGCTGTCAGTTGTTAACAGCGTCACTGCCTCAAGCATGATGGACGCTGATAAGATGCAGGCAATCGTTGATTACATGAACGAGAACACTGTTTATCTTCCTGTTGCCACTGCAAGTAATCAGGAGAAAGGACATATGAAATCTATAGCAAAGAAGACTATTGTATCTATAATAACAGTTGCAATGCTTATAACCTTCGCACCGGCTAGTGTGAAAGCAACGGAGAAGTCCGAATACCCCTGTATAAAAACAGTTGAGGGCAATAAATACTGCTATACCAGCGAGACGGCATTTGTCAAAAACGCCTGGCAGGAGATCGGTGGTATGACATATTGGTTCGGCGACGACGGCGTTATGGCGATGAACACGATCGCCGGCACAAAGGCCAAAGGTTTCTACTATGTCGGCAAGGACGGCGCCCGTGTCACTTCCAACGAGATGAAACTCGCGGTCAAATTTGTTCTCGCGCATTCGAACTCGAAGCTGTCAAAAAAAGCGCCTGAAGCAATGCTATAAGTATCTCTGGAAGCATTACCGCTACCGCGCATCATACGGCAAACCGATTGCCTCTAATATGGCGTATTTCGCACGGGATATGTTCCGCAGAAAGAGCGGCAATTGCTATCGTTACGCGCTAGCATTTACCTATATCGCACGTGCACTCGGCTATGATACCAGGGCGGGATTCGGCAAGATCGTTGCGTACGGCGGCGGCATGACCACCCACGGTTGGGCAGAGGTCAAAATCGGCAGGAAATGGCTCGTCTGCGATCCGAATATGCAGCGGAATCACCCGCGTATCAATGTCTATATGGTCACTTACAAGAAATACCGCTATCGCCACACGATCAGACGGCGGCGTACGATGACCGTCTCCGGCGGAAAGGTGAAATGGAAGTAATCCATTTAAAAAAGCAGCGGCTCTTTTTAGAGCCTCTGATTTCTTACAGCTTCTTACCTGTTTTCAGGTCCGCAGAGGTCTTCGCTAACATGCTTATCAGAAAGTGAAACCCAAAATGTACCATGTTAAACATTAATAACAGAGAGGGCGTCAGCAATATAAAATCGGCAGGTCTGCCTGAGTTAAAATGTACACGGATGAAAACACTACTCAATATACAGTTTAAAGGAACAGTCGTTTGTTTGCTTTTTTAAAAACAGTCAGGGTCAGATAATCTGAAAAAGGAGGTTTATTATGGGTACGAGAATGAGAATCAATATGAGAAAGGCACTGTTAATAGTTATGGCATTGATGCTCTCGTTGACAGTATGCTCGCTGGCAAAGAACGATGTTTATGCCGCAGCAAAGCGACCAAAAGCGCCGTCCAAGATTAAGTATATCAAGGAGAAGACTGAGCATACCGACGAAGATGGCGATGTTTGGGTTACCAAAGCAGTAAATGTTAAAGTGTCCAAAGTGAAGAAAGCTGATGGTTATCAGCTCAAATACAGAACGAGAGAGTATTGGCATGAATACTACACCGGCAAGGATACAATCAGTCCCCAGAAGTGGACCAAATGGAAGAAGAAGAAAGTAAAAGAAGGTATTGCGAATCATGTACTCATGTTAGGATCAGCCAGTGTAGATGCGAAGGTGCAAATAAAAGTGCGCTCGTACAGAACTACGAAAAAAGGAAAGAAAGTTTACAGCAATTGGAAGACATTTAAGCCGAAACATTACAAAGGCGGCTATCGAGAGTAATAGAAGTATACACTCTAGCGGACAATCATTGTTTAAAGTGATTAGCCAATCGATCACAGCAGGCCCTCTTTGTTCACAGGCGAGTTATCTGCTCGCCTGTGCTTCTTTTTTGTAACATGCGAAAAGATGGTGACATCAGCCGCTTAACTGGAATTTTTGCGGGTCATAGATTATACTGTAGACATGTATGTGCTTGGTGAAAAACAGATACTGACAGTGACGCGGATCGAGCCGGTCGGCGCCTATCTCGGCGATCATTATGACAGCCGCGCGGAAGACATCCTCCTGCCGAACAAATGGGTGCCGGAGGGGAGCGATATAGGCGATAAGATCGAGGTCTTTGTCTATAAAGACTCTGAGGACAGACCGATCGCGACGACCATGGAGCCGGCTCTGACCGTCGGTGGTGTAGCGGTCCTGCGCGCTGTCGATGTGACTAAGATCGGTGCTTTTCTCGACTGGGGTCTGGAGAAGGATCTGCTCCTGCCGTTTCACGAGCAGAGCGTTCGCGTAAGAAAAGGCGACGAGTGTCTGGTGACACTCTATATCGACAAGTCGGAGCGCCTCTGCGCGTCTATGACCAAGGTCTATCATCAGCTGTCGACAGATTCTCCCTACAAAAAAGACGATCAGGTAAACGGCTTCGTATATGAAGTCACAGACGATCACGGGGTCTATGTCGCGGTGGACGATAAGTATTCCGCGCGCATCGCGCCCCAGGAACTGCGCAAAGCCGAGGTGGGACAGCGCGTGACTGCCCGGGTGGCGCGCGTGCTGCCGGACGGGAAGCTCGATCTGACTCTGCAGAAAAAAGTCGCCGAGCAGATGGTGGATGACGCCGGAACGGTACTGGCGATCATCAAGAGCCGCGGCGGCCGGATCCCGTTCACCGACAAGGCCGATCCGGCTCAGATCATGGATGTCTTTTCCATGAGCAAGAATGCCTTCAAGAGGGCGGTCGGACGGCTCCTCAAAGAGGGCGAGATAGAGATCACAGACAGCGGTATTTCTCTCAAAGGATAAAGCATGGGTTTTGTACATTTACATGTGCATACACAATACAGTCTCTTGGACGGGTCCAATAAGATCAAGGAGTATGTGACCCGTGTGAAAGAGCTGGGCATGAACGCGGCGGCGATCACCGATCACGGCGCGATGTTCGGCGTGATCGACTTCTACAAGGAGTGCAAGGCTCAGGGTATACGCCCGGTCATCGGCTGCGAGGTCTATGTAGCGGTCGGATCGCGCCTGGATAAGAGTGTCGGTCAGCACGACGCACGCTATTACCACCTGGTCCTTCTCGCTGAGAACAACACCGGTTATCAGAATCTGATGAAACTGGTCTCGCGCGGATACACCGAAGGCTTTTACTACAAACCGCGCGTGGACAGAGAGCTTCTGTCGCAGTACCATGAGGGTCTGATCGCGCTCTCGGCCTGTCTGGCCGGAGAGGTGCAGAGGCTCCTTCTGGAAAACCGCTATGAGGACGCGAAGAGGGCGGCCCTCGAGCATCAGGATATCTTCGGGAAGGGGAACTATTTCCTGGAACTGCAGGATCACGGTATGTCCGAGCAGGCCCGCGTCAACGAAGGCCTGGTACGTCTGTCACAGGAGACCGGGATCGAGCTGGTGGCGACGAATGATATCCACTATACTTACGCGGACGACGCGAAGCCGCATGATATCCTGATCTGCCTGCAGACCAATAAGCATTTATCCGACGAGAACAGAATGCGTTATGAGGGAGGTCAGTACTATGTCAAATCCCCGGAGGAGATGGCAGAGATCTTCCCCTATGCGCCCCAGGCGCTCTCCAATACTCAGAAAATCGCGGACCGCTGTGAGGTAAGTTTCACCTTCGGAGAGAAGAAGATCCCGCATTTCGATGTGCCGGAGGGAGAGGACGGCTGGTCCTATCTGAATCGTCTGTGTGAGGAGGGGCTTGCACGCCGATACGATCCGGTGACCGACGATCTGCGCGAACGGCTTTCTTTCGAGCTGGAGACGATCCGGTCGATGGGATTTGTCGACTATTTCCTTATCGTTTGGGATTTTATACGTTACGCCAAGGAAAACGGCATTGCGGTAGGGCCCGGGCGGGGATCGGCAGCAGGCTCGATGGTATCCTACTGTCTCGGCATCACCGATATCGATCCGATGCGCTATCAGCTCTTCTTCGAGCGGTTCTTAAATCCCGAGCGCGTCACGATGCCCGATATCGATGTGGATTTCTGCTTTGTACGCCGACAGGAAGTCATCGACTATGTCGTCAGGAAATACGGACGCGAGCAGGTTTCTCAGATCGGGACCTTCGGCACGCTCGCTGCTCGCGGCGTCATCCGCGATGTGGGACGGGTGATGGACCTGTCCTATGCGATGTGCGATAAGATCGCGAAGATGATCCCCAATGAGCTCGGCATCACGCTGGAGCGGGCCCTGCTCATCAACCCCGAACTGAAAGAGCTCTATGACAACGATATTCAGGTGAGAGAGCTGATCGATATGAGCCAGCGCCTGGAGGGACTGCCGAGGCATTTATCCACGCATGCGGCGGGCGTGGTCATCAGCCAGAAGCCGGTGGAGGAGTATGTACCGCTTGCACTGGGATCAGACGAAGGTGCTATCACCCAGTTCTCCATGACGACACTCGAGGAGCTGGGTCTTCTCAAAATGGATTTTCTGGGGCTGAAGACTCTGACCGTCATCCAGAATGCGGCAGATATGGCCTCGAAGAACAGCGGACAAAAGATCGATATGAACGAGATCGATCTGGAGGACGAGGAGGTCTATCAGATGCTTTCAAACGGCGATACCGCCGGCGTCTTCCAGTTGGAGAGTGCTGGCATGACCAGCTTTATGAAAGAGCTGCAGCCGCGCACGATCGACGATATCATCGCCGGCATCGCGCTCTACAGACCGGGTCCAATGGACTTCATCCCGCAGTATATCGCCGGGAAGAATAATCCGGATGAGATCCGCTACGACTGTCCGCAGCTGGAACCGATCCTGCGCTCCACATACGGCTGTATCGTCTACCAGGAGCAGGTCATGCAGATCGTGCAGGGGCTGGCCGGTTTTTCGCTCGGGCGAAGCGACCTGCTGCGGCGCGCGATGAGCAAGAAGAAGGGCGATGTCATGATGCGGGAGCGTCAGTGTTTCGTCTACGGCGATCCGGAGAACGATATACCGGGGTGTATCAGGAACGGGATCGATGAAAAGGTCGCGAACAAGATATATGACGATATGATCGACTTTGCCAAGTACGCGTTCAACAAATCCCACGCGGCTGCCTACGCGATCGTCTCCTATCAGACGGCGTGGCTCAAATGCCATTATCCTGTTGAGTTCATGGCCTCTCTGATGTCATCTGTCATGGATAATTCGGCAAAGATCGCGGTCTATATCTACAACTGCAAACAGATGGGCATTGAGATCGCTCCGCCCGATATCAACGGCGGGCGTGAATACTTTGACGCTGAGGGCGGCAGGATCCTCTTCAGCCTAGCGGCAGTCAAGGGAGTCGGAGAGACTTCGGTCAGACAGATCGTAAAGGAGAGAGAAGAGCACGGACCGTATAAGGATCTAAAGGATTTTCTGGAGAGGACCGGAGAGCTGGATGTCAACAAGCGAGTGGTCGAGAATCTGATCCAATGCGGTGCTCTCGATGATCTTGAAGGCAACCGCCGTCAGAAAATGATGGTCTACGCGCAGATCATGGATCAGCTCAGCAAGGACAAGAAGATGTCCATGGCCGGGCAGATGTCGTTGATGGACATGATGGGAGAGGCCGACAGACAGAAGATGACCGTCTCCTTCCCCCGGGTCGCTGAGTACGATCATGAGCAGCTGCTGAGCATGGAGAAGTCGCTTCTCTCCATCTATCTGAGCGGCCATCCTCTCGAGGACTATGCGGATGAGTGGAGGCGCCGGTCGACCGCTGTATCGACAGACTTTATCAACACCGGAGATGAGAGTGAGCGAAAGCTCCATGACGGACAGCGGGCACTGATCGGAGGCGTCGTTACTGATGTGCGCATTAAATATACAAAGAACAATCAAGTCATGGCATATGTCGTGATCGAAGATATGGTCGGCAGCGTAGAAACGATTGTGTTTCCAAAGAGCTATGAGCGTTACCGAGACATGTTGGCTGAAGATCAGATCATCTGGATGGAAGGCCGCGTCTCGACTGATGACGAGAAGGACAGCCAGCTGATCTGTGAGAGTGTCTCGCGGATACGGGCCAATCAATCACGGGAGCTTTGGCTGCGACTGGATGATATGGCGGCCTATGACAGGCAGAAAGATTATCTGCGCGATATGATCTCGCGCTTCTCCGGAGACGACCTGCTGGTGATCTATCTGACCAGGGAGAGATCAGTCAAGCGCTGCGAGCGTGAGGGCGGTATCCGGGCGGACGCGCATGTGTTGGAAGAATTGTCCATGCGCTTCGGGCAGGACAATGTGGCTTTGAAAGAGAGGAAATAAAATGGCTAACAGGATCGAGACAATCGGAGTATTGACCAGCGGGGGCGACGCGCCGGGTATGAACGCGGCACTCCGCGCCGTCGTGCGTACGGCGCTTTCCCGGGGGCTGGAGGTCAAGGGGATCCGCCGCGGTTTTCACGGTCTTTTAAAAGGCGAGTTATTCGATATGAACAGTCACGATGTCTCCGAGATCATCCAATGCGGCGGGACTATCCTGCAGACAGCCCGGAGCGGTCGGATGCACGAGGAGGCAGGTCAGAAACTGGCAGCGGAGCAGTGTGAGAAGTACGGGATCGACGGGCTCGTCGTCATCGGCGGCGACGGTTCCTATCGAGGCGCGCAGGCGCTGGCAAGACACGGCGTCAATGTAATAGGCGTGCCGGGGACGATCGATCTGGATATCGGCTGCACCGATTATACGATCGGATTTGATACCGCAGTCAACACGGCCATGCAGGCGATCGATAAGATCAGGGACACCTCGACATCCCATGAGCGCTGCAGTATCATTGAAGTGATGGGACGCTCGGCCGGATATATCGCTCTGTGGAGCGGTATCGCAGGAGGCGCCGAGGCAATCCTTATGCCGGAGGAGGACGACGTCAACGAGGAATACCTGATCGACAGCATCCGCGCAATGCGCAATATGGGCAAGAAACATTTCATCATCATCAACGCCGAGGGGATCGGTGATTCGGCGGGAATGGCAGAGCGAATCGAGGCAGCGACCGGCATGGAGACGCGCGCTACGATCCTCGGTTATCTGCAGCGCGGAGGCAGCCCGACCTGCAAGGACCGTGTCTTTGCCTCGATCATGGGAGCAAAGGCTGTGGAACTCCTTCTGGAGGGCAAGAGCAACCGTGCGGTCTGCTTCCAGAAGGGCGAGTTCGTGGACTTCGACATTGAGCAGGCTCTGAGCATGAAAAAGAGACCGCCGGAAAAGATATATGATATGGCACAGGAACTGTCGGTCTGACAGGGGAGAATGATTATGACTGAGACAAAAGCAAACGCGCCGGTCGGCGTATTTGATTCGGGACTCGGAGGACTGACCGTGGTCCGCGAGATCATGCGGCAGCTCCCGGAGGAGGACATAGTCTACTTCGGAGACACGGCCCGCGTACCCTACGGCAGCAAATCCAAAGATACGATCATCTATTTCTCGCGGCAGATCGTGCATTTTCTGCGTACAAAAGATGTCAAGGCTATCGTTGTGGCCTGCAATACGGCCAGCGCTTTGGCACTTGAGGAGATCAAGGATGAGATCGATCTGCCGATGATCGGCGTGGTCAAGCCCGGTGCTCTGGCTGCAGCCAAGGCTACTCAGACCGGTAAAGTCGGTGTCATCGGGACTCAGGCGACCGTCTCCAGCGGCATCTATGCCAAAGTTTTAAGCGAGATCGATCCGAAGATCACGGTGACCGGCAAGGCTTGTCCGCTCTTTGTGCCGATGGTCGAGGAGCAGATGATGGATCATCCGGTCATGATGGAGATGATCGACTATTATCTGAGTTCACTCAGGCAGAGCGAAGTGGACGCTCTCGTGCTGGGCTGTACACACTATCCGCTGCTCCGCAAACAGATACATCAGTATCTGGGCGAATCCATCACCCTGGTCAATCCGGCCTATGAGACGGCGATGGGTCTGAAGGAACTGCTCGAGGAGCAGGGTCTTCGCAACACACAAAAAAAGCAGGCAGCCGCTGACCTGTATGTCAGCGATCTGCCTGATAGATTCAAGGAGTTTGCCAATTCGATCCTGCCGCTTGACATCGACCGTGTCAAAATGGTCAATGTCGAGCAGTACTGATCAGCGGCTGAAGATCCGCTTGAAGAAACCTTTCTTCTGCTGTGTCTCCTGCACTTTTCCTCCGCGGACCGAGATGATCCTGTTGATATAGATACCGCTGGCGGAGACTTTGATCTCTTTCTTCAGCGGAATATCATCAAAGATCTTAGGATCACACATCATGACCATCATTCGCGGGCCGACCTTGGCTTTGACGACCGGGACCTTGGCTCTCTTGGCCAGGAGGTTCGCGTTGTCCATGACCACCTGAGGGAATCCTGCGTCTTTGAGACGCATTTTCTTTTTATCGATAACTAACAGCGAAACTGTCTGAGCAGCCTGCTCCATGGCGGCTTCCTGCTCGTCCTGTTTCTTCTGTGCGCGCTTGCCCAGAAAATAGAGCACGACCAATACGGCCGCGACGATCGCCATAATAATCAGTGTTATAACCCATCTGTTCACGGTATACTCCTTTAAAAACAGTCAAAAGCTACGCAAAAGATTTTATCATTTCTTGCTTAAATAGGCAAGAAAAATGCGGATAACAGGACTCGAACCTGCACGGTTATCCCACCAGATCCTAAATCTGGCGCGTCTGCCAATTCCGCCATATCCGCACGCAAAGAATCATATCACAAAGCGGCGTGTAAAACAAACTCTAAAACCTTTATAAACTCGCTTGTCGTCTTTGTTTTTTTATTGACAACAATTGTCGATATGCTATAATTTTTAGTGCATGTCAGAACTATTAACCATTCATTTTCTATAAGGAGAATCAAATGAAAAGAATCGTAATCGCACTTGGAGGAAACGCACTCGCTGAGCAGGGCAAGCCCGCAACAGCCGAGGCACAGTTGGAAGTCGTTGAGAAGACAGCCGGCTATATCGCTGACATTCTTGATCAGGGATATCACATCGCGCTGGCACATGGCAACGGCCCGCAGGTCGGCCGTATCGTTCTTCAGAATGAGAACTGTGATTCCGAAGCTACACCGGCGATGCCGTTTGATGTCTGCGGCGCGATGAGCCAGGGCTACATCGGCTATCACATGGCTCAGGGCCTGGGCAAAGTCCTGAAAGAGCGCGGAAGCGACATCAAGGTCGCCTGTGTCGTGACACAGAGCGTCGTCGACAAAGACGATCCGTGGTTCAAGAACCCGACAAAGCCGGTCGGTCCGTTCTACAGCGAGGAAGAGGCTAAGCAGATCGCTGAGACCAAGGGTTACACCATGAAGGAAGACGCCGGCCGCGGCTGGAGACGCGTCGTTGCTTCTCCGAACCCGATCGACATCGTTGAGATCGATGCTATCAAGGCTCTCGATAAAGCGGGTATCGTTCCGATCTGTGTCGGTGGTGGCGGAATCCCGGTCATCATCAACGATGAAGGCAATCTGGAAGGCGCAGCGGCCGTTATCGACAAGGATCTCGGCTCTGAGCTGCTTGCTGAAGAGCTCGACTCCGACGCACTGGTCATCCTGACCGCTGTCCCGAAGGTCTATATCAACTACAACAAGCCGGATCAGAAGGCTCTTGACAACCTCACCATCGAGGAAGCCAAGAAGTACATGGAAGAAGGTCATTTTGCTTCCGGTTCCATGCTTCCGAAGATCGAAGCTGCTCTGAAGTTTGCTGAGAGTAAGCCGGGCCGCAAGGCTATCATCACTTCTCTCGACAAGGCTGTTGAAGCTCTCGCGGGCAACGACGGCACATGGATCGGATAATACGGATCCGTCCGTTTTATCAATAACACAGGCTATATTAGTATTAGTTAAAATAGGAGGTTAAGAATGGAACCAGTATTTGATTTCAAAGGCAGAGACGTCATCAATGGTTATGATTTCACGAATCAGGAACTGTGCCACATCATGGACACAGCTATGATTTATGAGAAGCGCGTCAAGAGCGGCGAGGCCATCAAGGATCTCGAGGGTATGCTCGTTGCGACTCTTTTCTTTGAGCCCAGCACCCGTACCCGTCTTTCTTTCAACTCCGCTATTCAGCGCGTAGGCGCTTCCACGATCGACCTTGGTAACGCTTCTGTCTCTTCACAGGCAAAGGGCGAGACATGGCAGGACACCCTGCGCACAGTCGACGGCTATGTTGACGCGATCGTTATGCGTCATCCGGAAGCGGGCTCCGCTATCGAAGCTGCTGACATCGCTGTTCATCCGCTGATCAACGGTGGTGACGGCTCCCGCCAGCACCCGACCCAGGCTCTTCTTGACATCTATACGATCCGCAAGGAGACAGGTCACCTCGGCGGACAGACGATCACCTTCCTCGGCGATCTGAAGTACGGCCGTACAGTGCACAGCCTTGGCTATTTCATGCAGCAGTTTGGCAACAAGATGATCTTTGCTTCTCCGGAAGAGCTGAAGATGCCGGAAGAGATCACCAAAGAGCTGCGCGACAAGGGCGCTGAGATCGAGGAGACGACCGATGTCAAGGATGCGCTTTCCCGCTCCGACATCGTCTATGTCACACGCGTACAGCGTGAGCGCTTCCCGGATCAGGCTTCTTATGAGGCAGTCAAGGGCAGCTACATCCTTGACAATGAGCTTCTCAGCTATGCAAAGAAGGGCATCACCATCATGCATCCGCTTCCCCGCGTCGATGAGATCGCAGTCGAAGTTGACAGCTATGAAGGTGCTGCATACTTCCGTCAGGCTCACAACGGTATGTATCTGCGTATGGCTCTGCTGGGTCTTGTCACAGGCAGAATCTAAGTACACACCAAGTAAGGTTACGAAAGGCTGCCGCTTTTGCGGCAGCCTTATTCTATGCGGACTGCGTCTCAGGGCGCAGTTCTTGTTTTGTGCGGATGACACAGGAATAAGAATTGGTGTATAATATAAAAGGAGAAAAGCAGGTCATAACAGGAGTTGTGCATGAGTATTGATTATAAGAGTGAAGTGACGATGGATCCTTCCGGCTTTGTAGTCCTGGCGGACTATGTGCCGGGGATCATTCAGGAGATACGCTATCACTCGACCTACAATTTCATCGGTGACCGCATAGACGGTTATGAAGAGCCGATCGCGCTGCTGACCATAGAGGCGGCGCGGGCGTTGAAGTCAGTCAGCAATGAGATGAATGTCCAAGGTTATCGTCTTAAAGTGTTCGATGCCTATCGCCCGGTCTGCGCGGTCAAGAATTTCGTGCTGTGGGGTATCGAGGATCAGGATCTGAGGATGAAACCGTTTTTCTACCCCGATCTCGAGAAGCAGGAGCTGTTCAACAAGGGCTATATCGCCAAGCAGTCCAGTCACAGCCGCGGAAGCACAGTGGACCTGACTCTCCTCAATATGACGACCGGCCGGGAAGTGGATATGGGAGGACCCTTTGATTTCTTTAGCGAGCTGTCTCATCCGGACTACAGGGACATCACCGAGGAGCAGTACAACAACCGCATGATGCTGCAGCAGGTCATGGTGAGAAACGGCTTTGAGCCGATCGACTGCGAGTGGTGGCATTTTACACTGAAAAAGGAACCGTATCCGGAGACATATTTTGAATTTCCTGTTTCTTCCGAGTATCTGAAAAGATAATGATTGCATCATCACGGCAAAGTGATTAAGATATTAAAAACGAACTTTACAAAGGCGATCATATGAAAATAGACATTAAAAGAAGAAGTAAAGTATACGGTATCATGGTGCAGGTCGCAGTACTGTTTGCCATCGGCACGCTCCTGACCGGGATCATCACCTTCTATTCCATGAGGATGAGCTCCAACCGGCATATTGAAACGCTGATGGAGGGCAGAGCCAGAAACCTGGGAAGGGAAGTTGAGCGGGCCATCAAGGAGTATCCGAATTACAACTGGCTGATCAAGTACTGGCATGATCATGATAAAGAGATGGATATCGAGTATGATGTCGAATACGAGAAGTCGACAGAGACAGCCAGAAAATACCAGACCTGGCTGAAGAAATATCCCAATATTCCGATCCACTATGCCAAGTACGGAGACATCAAACCTCTGCCGCCTGAGGATCAGAAGCTGTACGCCGAGATCGTCTATTCCTGGATGATCACGCGCATCAACGAGATCAAGAGGGCAAACGGCGACATCACCAGCAGGCGCAGCAGGAATCCTGTTATATATCTGTATGTATGCCTGGCGGATCCGGATTTTAAGACTCAGTATTTCCTCCTCAGCGGGGCGGACGCCGGGATGGAGCGCGGAACAGAGTTTGATCAGACTTACACGCTGGGCGTGGTATCTGAGGTTTCCGATACTATCACCGAGGGCATGAAGAAAGCGCGCTCAAAGTCCGACTATCTGGCTTATTCGGAAGACACGGGATATGTGGACTATTATGCTTATATCGGATCACAGGATGACTACCATATGCTCGTGGGCATCACCTATCAGACGGAGGGCATGAGGGAAGCGATCAACAAACAGACATGGCAGAGGACAGTAATGTCTGCCGCTCTGCAGGCCCTGCTCGCCATCCTGTGTCTGGTGGCGATCTCGCTGTTTGTGCTGCGCCCGCTGCGCAGGATCCAGCAGAGCATCCGTCTGTACAAAAAGACCAAGGACAGCAGGGTTGTCGCGGAAGATCTTGCCGGCATTCGATCCCGCAATGAAATGGGAGATCTGAAAAATGATATTGTCGAACTGACCGCCGAGATGGATGATTATCTCGAAGAGATTCAGGCGATCACTGCGGAGAAACAGCGCATCGGTACCGAGCTGGAACTGGCATCCCGCATCCAGGCTTCAATGCTTCCCAGCACCTTCCCGGCATTCCCTGAGAGAGAAGAGATCGATATTTTTGCCACTATGAATCCCGCCAAGGAGGTCGGCGGAGATTTCTACGATTTCTTCTTTGTGGACGATGATCATCTGTGCATGACGATCGCCGATATTTCCGGCAAGGGCGTACCGGCCTCGCTGTTTATGATGGCCTCGAAGATCATCCTGGCCAATTATGCCTCCGTAGGCAAATCTCCGGCTGAGATCGTGACCGACGCCAACGAAGCTATCTGCAGAAACAATGAACAGGAGATGTTCGTGACTGTCTGGCTGGGCATACTGGAGATCTCCACCGGAAAGCTGACGGCAGTCAATGCCGGTCACGAGTATCCGGTCATCAAGAAACCGGACGGAAAATTTGAGCTCTTCAAAGACAAGCACGGTTTTGTCGTCGGCGGTATGAATGGTATCAAATATCAGCAGTATGAGATGACGCTTGAGCCGGGGAGCAAGATCTTCGTGTATACAGACGGAGTGCCGGAGGCGACGGATGCCGGTCAGAAGCTGTTCGGGACCGATCGGATGGTGGCGGCTCTCAATACCGATCCGGAGGCTTCTCCTGAAGATACGCTGGCCAATGTCCAGCATGCGGTGGATGATTTTGTGCAGGATGCCGAGCAGTTCGACGATCTGACTATGATGTGCATCACCTACCGGGGACCACAGGCATAAATAACTATGATCAAAACTGTTAAAACTGATACTTTTACAATGGATTACTTTGAATTCGGGCAGGGAGACAGGGCATTCGTCATCCTGCCCGGTTTGAGTGTGACAAATGTCCTTAAGTCTGCGGACGCTGTCGCTGATGCGTATGCAGGGATAGCGGAGCATTACAGAGTTTTTCTCTTCGACAGGCGCAAGGATATGCCTCCGGTCTATACCGTGTATGACATGGCGCGTGATACAGCCCGGGCCATGGAGGAGACAGGGCTGTATGACGCCGATATATTCGGGGCTTCCCAGGGCGGCATGATGGCGATGGTGATAGCGATCGAATACCCGCATCTGGTGCATAAGCTGGTATTGGGTTCCACCGCAGCGCGCGCCGGTGAGATGGCAGAGCAGGTGGGGACCGAGTGGGGCAATCTGGCTCTGGAAGGAGATAAGGTCGGTCTGTATATGGCATTTGGAGACAAGCTGTTTCCTCCTGAGACTTTTGCCGAGATCAGGACATCGCTGGCTGAAGCTGCCGAGGCCGTGGAGGACAGGGATCTGAAGCGGTTCGTCGTTCAGCTGGAAGGCACTTTAGGCTTCGACGTGCTCGATCAGCTCCCGCAGATCCGCTGCCCGGTGCTTGTCCTCGGCGATGAGACCGACGCAGTGCTCGGGGCTCAGGCCTCGCGCGATATAGCGGCAGCGCTGAAAAAGCGGCCGGAAGAGCAGACTGTCGAACTCTATATGTATGACAGCTACGGGCAT
>OMSP01000208.1 GCA_900313775.1 uncultured Eubacteriales bacterium | reverse complement strand
GAGAGGCTCACCTCTGTCCGCGTGGCGGTCTTCGGGCTGGGAGGCGTTGGCGGAGCGGCGGCTGAAGCCCTGGCGCGCGCAGGAGTCGGGGAGTTGGATCTGATCGATAAAGATAGGGTCGAGGTCAGCAATATCAACCGTCAGACGGTCGCCTTTCGCGATACGGTCGGAGAACTCAAGACAGAGATCATGCGTGAGCGCATCGGCAGGATCGAGCCGGATTGTCGTGTCAGGATATATAATGTCTTCTATCTGCCTGATACTGCGGATCAGATCGATCTGTCAGTTTACGATTATATCGTGGATGCGATCGATACGGTGACGGCCAAGATAGAATTGATAACAAGAGCGGATGTATTGGGCGTGCCTGTCATCAGCTGTATGGGAGCAGGAAACCGCCTGGATCCGACCGCTTTCCGCGTTACGGATATCTATGAGACTCATACCGATCCGTTGGCCAAAGTCATGAGGCGTGAATTAAAAGCGCGCGGGATACGCGCGCTTAAAGTCGTCTGTTCTGATGAAAAACCGGTGACGCCTCTTCCTTCCGATAAGCTTGCTGCGGAGAGCGAAGCGGACCCGAGGACACCGGGATCCGTATCTTTTGTGCCGCCGGCCGCGGGATTAGCTATGGCAGGTGCCGTCATCTGCGACCTGATCGGAAAACGGGAGTAAAATATCGGGGAGGGAAAGAGCCAGTTCATCGCGGTTGGCTTCCGTCACTTCCAGGACAGTGACATCCGAGCGTGATCTGATAATCTCTGTCAATGCACCTGACAAAGCCTCTGTGGTCCTGTCAGGTGTTCTTTTTCTCAGTACGCCGATCACGGGGACCGTGCCGTCAAGTGTCCGCAGAACAGCTTCACAAAAAGCAGAGGCAGTGTCTTCCTTATAGCCGATCTCGTCCATGACGATCAGTTCAGCACCCCGGGAGTCTTCTAACATTGAGCACCCGACTGTGTTAAACTGTTTGTCACTGTCCAGAGCATCTTTATGCAGGGTGTCAAAGAGTCTGTTGTCATCGACCGGTTTGGCGTATGGATAGGCCGGAAATATTCGGACATAGACATGCTCGTTTTCCGGAACTTTACGGGTGTAAAAACCGCCGATACGGCAGTCGATCCGCGAGAGCCAGCGCGACAGCAATGTTGATTTGCCCGTCTGGATCCCGCCTGTTAAGAATAAATGCTGTCTTCCTGATGTCTTCATCTCAGTCCTCCGGAAACGCCGACATGTCGACGCTAAGCAGTGAAAACTCACAGGCGCGCTGGTAGTAATACGGGAATTCGGGATCGCCCGTCTCTGTTAGCAGAGACATGACAAAATCCGGTGTTATCAGCTCTATGTCATCTCCCTTTGCATAGAGCCGGAAAAACTCAAGAGCGTCCTCCAGACTTCGCAGGGGCTGCCCGTCTTCAATGGACATATCTTCTTTTGTGAAAGGAAGGCCCAACTCGTTCAGATCGCGCAGCGCTGCAGCCATAGAGTCAAAGGGACGCATCGGATGACTGACAGAAAAGCGATGATGGTGATCATTCTTCTTCAGAATGAAGAGGTCCTTTCTGCACCGTGGTCCGGCTATATGCATGATCTCGGAGATGTTGCCGAAAAAAGAGAAGACGACTGCATCATATATGCGCGGTTGTACCGAAGGATCATTCAGAAGATCCTCTCTGAGGATTTCAAGATTGTCTGTGCCCCTAAGAGCGGCCTCGCGACGCAGTATATCCAGTGCGACAGAACTGATATCGATAGCTGTGACATGACCGAAGTGTTCAGCCAGCGCCAGAGACAGAAATCCGAGACCGCATCCGGCGTCACAAATGCCGGTCTTTGACGGATCCTTGAATTTTGAAGCGAGTATGCCGGCGATCTCACTGTGAAAATGAGAGTGTCTTGCCGAATCGACCCGGAAGCGGGCTTTCTTTTCATTCCATTCAAACATAATTCAATTATATCCTAAAGGCATGAGCCGGTCAAAGGGAATTGCATATGTATGCGATTCCGTTTAATTGTCTGATGATGTTGGTTAAGCATCGTAAATTTCCATATATTGTGGTATAATTACTCACAGTAGGCATAGATATCGGAGAAGTCTCATGAGCAACCAAAAGCGGATAGGCGCCGTTGTCACGGCCGCCGGATTATCGACCAGAATGAAGGCCTTCAAGCAGACGCTGCCCATCGGCGGCAAGTCGATGGTTGAGCATGTCGTCTCACGATTTGAAGCCGTCGGTGCTGATCCGATCGTCGTTGTAACCGGATACAGGGGTAAAGAGGTCAGAAGAGCATTGGCAGACAGACAGGTGACTTTTCTTGAAAACCCCGATTTTGAGACGACACAGATGTTTGATACTGTCAGGATCGGTCTCAATTATATCCGGAGTCTCTGCGACAGAGTCTTTATTACTCCGGTCGACGTGCCGCTGTTCTCCGTTGATACACTTTGCAGAGAGATCGGGACTGACGGTGATGTCATCATACCTGAAGAGAGCGGAGTCACCGGTCATCCTGTGCTGATCAATACGGCTGTACTTCCCGCGATCCTGACTTACAGCGGTGACAGAGGACTTCGCGGTGCTATTGAGAATTCGGGCGCAGAGACGGTCTATGTGAGCATACAGGATCAGGGCGCCTTGTTAGATGCCGACACACAGGATGACTATCGGGAATTGCTGCATTATTACGATAAGAGCGGCAGGACGGAATAAATGGCAAGAAACAGAAAGACAATCTATCTGATAAGGCACGGCGAAGTCGATGTGCCGGGCAGACGGTGTATCGGAACGACCGATGTACCCTTATCTGAAAGAGGGATCAGACAGGCCGGGCGTCTGGGCATGTGGATGGCCCGCAAGGTCATCCGCGAAGCAGCGCCGTATGAGTTGTATACGAGTCCTGTCTCGCGATGTGTATACACTGCCAAGCGGATGACGGAGCTGACTCCTCTGCCGGAAAGACCGATCCGTGTCTGCGAAGATCTGCATGAGATATACATGGGAGAGTGGGAGAATCTCGATTTTGATGATATCCGGAGGCGTTATCCGCGTGAGTACAAAGAACGCGGTGAGCACATGTGGGATTATAAAGTACCGGGCGCTGAGACGTTCGAGGAAGCCGGTCAGCGCTTTGTCGGTTTACTGAAAGAACTGGCCTGTGCAGGGAATGCTGAGGAACGGGAGACGGTATACTATGTTGTCGCGCACGGAGGTGTTATCCGGGCAGCGCTGGCAACGATCGGCGAAGTTGTCGCGGACGATGTCATGAAAGTGAAGCTTCCTTACGGAAGCGTAACGCGTATCAAGACAGAGATTGCTTCCGGAGAAGTAGATTATACAGTTGATTATATCGGAGGGCATCCTGCGGCGGCACCTGGAGATTACCGCATCACCGAAGTTTTGGACCGATATGAAGTTCCTGAACGTATACGCCGTCATATGAAGGCTGTAGCCGATGTCCTTCGCAGGATCATCGACGTCATCGATCCTGCCGAACAGATCTATGACAGACAGATACTTTATTCTGCAGCGATGCTGCATGATTTCGCGAAGCTTCACAAGGATCTTCCATCTGCCGGAGCTTACCAGCTGCGGACAGACGGATATGAACTGGTGGCCGATCTGATCGCCGAACACGACACTGTTGACATGCACAGTGAGCTGTCGGTAAAAAAAGATGGCAGGACCTATGTGTCTGAAGAGGACCTGCTCTATTATGCGGATAAGCGGGTAATGGAGGATCAGGTGGTCCCTCTGGCCGTGCGCTTTGAGACGAGTATGGCAAAATGCCGGACGCCGGAAGCGCGTATGAAGCACAAGCTTCGCTGGAACAAGGCGATCAGTATAGAAAACGCGATCTACCGATGCACCGGCCGGCATCTGGAACTGTAGATGAAAGAGAGTTTACCCATGAAAAAGATCATGATGTTAGACGGACACAGTCTGATCCACCGGGCGTTTTACGGCATGCCTGATTTCACAAATGCTGAAGGGAAGCACACCGGTGCGGTCTACGGTTTTCTTTCCATATTGCTGATGCTGCTTGAGCAGCAGAGACCGGATGCTCTGCTCGTTGCATTCGATGTGCACGCGCCGACTTTTCGCCACGATCTCTATGAAGAATACAAAGGAACGCGCAAGCCGATGCTGCCTGAGCTGCGCGAGCAGATCCCTTTGATGAAGGAAGTGCTCGGTGCGATGGATATACCGATCATCGAGGAGCAGGGGATAGAGGCTGATGATGTGTTGGGCTCCCTGTCAGTTGCATTTGCCGGAAAAGGCTATGAGGTGGTCGTTGTCTCCGGAGACAGGGACCTGCTTCAACTGGCAGATGAGCATGTGACGATCTGTATCCCCAAGACGAAAAAGGGGCAGACGGTCTATGAATTCTACGGTCCGAAGGAAGTGGAGGAGCTGTACCATGTTACTCCCCGCCAGTTCATTGACGTCAAGGCGCTGATGGGAGACGCCTCCGACAACATCCCCGGTCTGCCGGGCGTCGGTGAAAAGACTGCAGTCGCAATCATTGAGACTTATGGCTCCATCGAAGACGCATACGCACATATAGACGCAATCAAACCGCCGCGCGCGCAGAAAGCATTTAAGGAGCATTATGATATCGCGCAGCTGAGCAAGATCCTGGCGACGATCAAGCTGGACGCTGAGATCGGAGAGCCTGACGCCTTGTTTGCCGAGGCAAAGCTAAACGATACGGACGCCGAGGATCCGCTGAGAGCCTTCGATACACAGAGACTGGAGTCGCTTTTCAGAGAGCTGAATTTCAAGAAATATCTGACACGCTTAAAGAGCAGTCAGCCGGGGCGCGCAACAGCGGCGCGGCAAGCTGTGACAGAGATCATTGAGGCAGGGAGTGCTGAGGAAGTACAGAAGTTTATCAATTCGATGAAAGAAAAAGCTGTCGTCGGTCTTGCGATCGTACACCAAAGCGAAGAGGGACCGCTGATAGCTTTGATGCAGCGGAGTTTCAGCGGTATCGTGATGGCGACAGAGGACGAAGCCTGCTATGCAAAGACAGGAGGCGAACTGTCAGCAGAAGATCTGTCATCACTGATCGGGGGGATGACAGAAAGAGGTCATCAGATCAGCGTTTTTGATCTGAAAAAGATGCTCAAGGACATCGATTTAGAACAGAACGGCTTTTATTTTGACCCCTCTATCGCACAGTACCTGATCAATCCGCTGCTCGGCAGCTACGAGGCGGAAGATCTGTCTTCCCTGGTGGACAGACAGGCACCGCCGGACAGAGGAGATGCGGTCGCTTATGCCGCCTGGCAGGCGCGTATAGCAGCTCTTATGGTCCCGTATCAGCAGGAGCAGCTTGAGGAGCGTCAGATGACGGCATTGATGCAGGACATGGAGATGCCGCTGACCTTTACTCTCGATCGCATGGAGAAGACAGGCATCCTGATAGACAAAGCTGCTCTGGAGAGATACGGAAGCCGACTCAAAGAGCGTATCGAAACGATACGGCAGAAGATCTACGACGAGGCTGGAGAAGTGTTTAATATCAATTCCCCGAAGCAGCTCGGCGAGATACTGTTTGAGAAGATGGGAATGCCCCACGGCAAAAAGACAAAGACAGGTTATTCGACATCGGCGCAGGTGTTGGACAAGCTGGCGGAGGACTATCCTTTTGTCCGTGAGATCCTGGAGTACCGTCAGCTGACCAAACTGTCATCGACTTACGCTGAGGGACTTGTGCGCTTTATAGAGGACGACGGAAGGATCCATGGTACGTTCAACCAGACAGTGACCGCGACGGGCCGCATATCGAGTACAGAGCCAAATCTGCAGAATATCCCTATCCGTGTGGAGCTGGGCAGATTGATCCGCAAGGTCTTTGTACCTTGCGATGGATGTGTCTTTGTGGACGCGGACTACTCCCAGGTCGAGCTGCGGATCCTTGCTCATATGTCAGGAGATGAGAAACTGATCGATGCTTACAGACAGGCGCAGGATATTCACAGGGCGACAGCCGCCTCTGTCTTTCACGTGCCGATCGATCAGGTGACCGAGCAGCAGAGGAGAAATGCAAAGGCGGTCAACTTTGGTATCGTATACGGCATCAGCTCTTTCGGCTTGAGTGAGGGACTGAGTATATCACGCGCGCAGGCTAAAGAATATATCGATCACTACTTTGAGACTTTTCCGGGTATCAAAAGATTCCTGGATGGAGCGGTAGAGAGCGCAAAGCAGAACGGCTATGCGGTCACGATGTTCGGGAGAAGGCGTCCGGTGCCGGAACTTACGGCTTCCAATTATATGCAGCGTCAGTTCGGGGAGCGGGTAGCGATGAATGCGCCGATACAGGGCAGTGCGGCTGATATCATGAAGATCGCGATGATCCGTGCCGAAAAAGCTTTTTCTCAAGCCGGACTGGCTGCGAGGATCGTCGTACAGGTACACGATGAGCTTTTGGTGGAAACACCGGCAGAAGAGGTCGAGACAGTCAGAGCTCTGCTCAGCGATGCGATGGAACATGCAGCTGAGATGGCTGTCGATCTGAAGGTGGACATCGGTACAGGAGCTGACTGGTACGAGGCACATTAGAGAGGTGTAAAATGATCATTCTCGGTATCACGGGAGGCATTGGCTGCGGAAAGAGTCAGGTGCTGGAACTGTTTCGTAATAAAAACGGAGTCGTTCTCTGCGCGGCTGACGCCATTGGCCGTGAACTGCAGAAAAAGAACGGTCCCGCCTATGAAAAGATCGTACAGGAGTTCGGCGATACCTTTGTGAAGGAAAATGGTGAGCTTGACAGGAAGGCTTTGGCTGGCTTTGTCTTTGAAAATGCAGATGCGCTTCAGAGACTCGATGATATCGTTCACCCCCTAGTGGAGAAGGAGGTCCTGACGCGCATGCAGGCGGCTCATATGAGTCGTGCCGATCTCTTTCTGCTGGAATCGGCTATTCTGCTCGACGTGGGTTATCAAAGCTTTTGTGATGAAGTCTGGTGGCTGAAGTCTTCGCCGGAGACGAGACTAAGGAGACTTGCAGATCAGCGCGGTATGAGTGCGGAAGAAGCTTTGCGTATCATGGACAAACAGAGGAAAGACGAGGAGTTTGAGGCGGCCTGCGATCAGATCATCGTAAACGACAGCAGTCTTGAAGAACTGAGGCGGAAGATCAACGGGCATCTGAAGCGGCTTGGCCTGAGTCAACTGGAGGTATAAACGGCACATGGAATTGTGCAGCATTGCGAGCGGCAGCAGCGGTAATTGCATATTTGTCGGCGGAGAGCATACGAGGCTTCTCGTGGACGCAGGAATCAGTAAAAAGCGGATCATAGAAGGACTTGCGGGCGCAGACGTCAGCGCGGATGATCTGGACGGCATCCTGATCACGCATGAACATGCGGATCATATCAGCGGACTGGGCGTGCTTTCGAGGGCGCTGCATCTACCGATCTACGCGACACGCGGGACGATACGGGGCATAAAGAGCATGAATGCTCTCGGAGAGATAGACGGAGAGCTCTTTCACGAGATATCCGCGGATCTCGATTTTACTGTCGGTGATCTGACGGTGCATCCTTTTCACATATCGCATGACGCGAACGATCCGGTGGCTTACCGTGTGTCTGACGGGGTCCGCACTGTGGCTGTCGCCACCGATATGGGGACATACGATGCCTATACTATAGAAAACCTTAAGGGCGTCAACGGAATGGTGCTGGAAGCTAACCACGATATACGGATGCTCGAAGTCGGTCCGTATCCGTATCCGCTCAAGCAGCGCGTAGCGGGAGTGTACGGACATCTTTCCAACGAATGGTCGGGGAGACTGCTGTCTGAGATCCTGCACGATGATATCACCCAGATCTTTCTCGGGCATCTGAGCGCACAGAATAATATCCCGGAGCTCGCCTATGAGACTGTCAAGCTGGAGATCGATCTTTCAGATAACAACTACCGCGGCGGGGAACTGCCGATCGACGTGGCTATGAGAGGGGAGCCCGGTAAAAAAGTAACTATATGAATACTTGACATCACTCAGGAGACAGTGTATTATATGTCCGTACCGGAGAGGTATGTGCGATAGTAGTACAGTTGGTAGTACGCCACCTTGCCAAGGTGGAGGTCGCGAGTTCGAGTCTCGTCTGT
>OMSP01000209.1 GCA_900313775.1 uncultured Eubacteriales bacterium | reverse complement strand
TCCGAACAGCGCGTGGAGATTGGCGGCGAAGAAGTTGGTATACTTGAATATGATCAGGAAGCCGAGTAATACGATACAGGCAAGCACAAGGAACGCTTTGCCGGCGCGTCTGGAATTGCAGCGTTCTATCTGAAGAGCAAAGAACCAGCAGACAAAAGCATCAGCGATCAGTATACCGACAAACTGGATGCCGCCCCAAGCATAGAAAACAAGAGAGAAAGCCAGTAAGACCCAATTCTTATACCGCCAGGGCACAATCGTATAAACGATCAGGCAGGGTGTCAGAAATGCAAAAATGAATAACAGGCTTGAAAAGACCATAGTTTCTCTCTTGAATATAACGCTTTTCTCTGCCCAGTTTAACACATCTGTTGCGAGCCTTCAATGGAGACTGAGGGGTGCAGGCTTTCTTGACAGAAACAACGGTTCTAGTAAAATAAATATGATAGAAAAGAGTTGACTGAGCACAGGAGGTCTGTCTGTACGTGAGATCAGCATTGGTACTGGAAGGCGGAGGATTAAGAGGTATTTTTACCGCCGGTATATTGGATGTAATGATGGAGCACGGCATCGAATACGATGCCGCCATCGGCGTGTCGGCCGGCGCGGCTTTCGGATGCAATTACAAGTCGCATCAGATCGGCCGTGCAGTGCGCTACAACTGTAAGTACGCCCGCGACTGGCGTTACTGCAGCATCCGCTCTCTGATCCTCACGGGTGACATGTTCGGGGCTAAATTCTGCTATCATACTCTGCCGATGAAGCTGGATGTCATGGACAAGGAGACGTTTGAGAGCAGCCCCATGAAGTTTACTGTCGTCTGTACGGATGTGCACACAGGCAAACCGGTCTATCATGACATAGACACGCTGGACGAAGAGGCAATGGAGTGGATGCGGGCCAGCGCGTCGATGCCGTTGGTATCACGTGTCGTGCATGTCGGCGGATATGATTTGCAGGACGGAGGAGTCGGCGATTCGATCCCGATCGAGTACGCTCTTAAAGAAGGATACGACAAGATCGTTGTCATCACGACTCAGCCAAAGGATTATATCAAGCATCCCTCAGGGCACGACCGGCTGCTCCGGTTCGCTCTGCGCAAATACCCGAAGTTTGCGCGGGCGCTGCTGGACCGCCATCTGATGTACAACCGGACAACGAGACGTCTCGCACAGTTGGAAGAGGCGGGAGATATCTATGTCATCAGACCTGAGAACGCACTCGAGATAGGACGGATCGAGCATGATCCGCAGAGAATCAAGGCGACCTACGATAAGGGACGCGTCCATGCGGAGACCATTATTGAGGAAGTGAAACAGTATTTGCGGGAAGAGACCGCATGATTCGATAGACTATGCAGATCGCGATTCAAATCTTATTACTCATCCTCGGATTTGCTCTCTTGGTAAAAGGAGCAGAATGGCTTGTTGAAGGAGCTTCCGGTATCGCAGAGAGAGCGGGAGTTCCCAAGCTGGTCATTGGTCTGACGATCGTTGCCATGGGAACAAGCGCGCCGGAGGCCGCCATCAGCATCTCTGCTTCGGTCAAGGGCAGCGCCGCGATCGCCGTCGGCAATGTCATTGGGAGCAATATCCTCAATGTCCTGGTCATCCTGGGACTGACGGCCGTGATAGCACCCCTGTCAGTTCATGAGTCAACGATCAAATACGAGATCCCCTTCGTCTTTTTTGTAACTGTGATCTTTGCGATCATCGGTCTGACCGATAACGAGATAGGCAGGGTCGACGGAGCGATCCTGTGGGTGCTGTTCATCGCCTATTTGAGTTATCTGTTCTATATGTCCGTCAATCACCGGGTCCACAAGCACAAGGAAAAGCAGCCGGATCCTGCTGAAGTCAGGAGGCAGGGCCGTCCTGTCTGGCAGCTGATCGTCATGTTTGTTGTCGGCGTGGCGCTAGTCATCGTCGGAAGTAATATCGCTGTGGACGCGGCGACCGCCATTGCGCGTATAGTGGGTATCAGCGAGCGGGTCATCGGATTGACTATTGTTGCTCTCGGCACTTCTCTGCCGGAGCTTGTCACCTCGCTGACGGCTGCACGCAAAAAGGAGGCCGACATCGCGGTAGGCAATATCGTCGGCAGCAATATTTTCAACCTTTTGTTTGTCATTGGCACAGCGGCATTGATCTCGCCGGTCGCCTATGAAGCGAAGTTTACGGTCGACAGTATCGTAGCGATCGCCTGCAGCGTCCTGTTGTGGGTCTGTGTTGTATTTCACAAAAGACAGGTACTGCAGCGTTGGGGCGGCGTGATCATGTTGGTCTGCTATGCCCTGTACTTCGGGTATCTGATTCCGTCATAGAAATAGAGAAAGGATCGTTTGTTGTGGTTGGAGTGATAGATGTAGGCGGAGGCCTTCGCGGAATATATGGTGCCGGTGTGTTTGACTGGTGCATGGATCATGATATCCGGTTTGACTATGCAATCGGAGTGTCTGCCGGCGCTGCCAATCTGGCTTCATTTACCGCGCGTCAGCCGGGGCGCAATTATCCGTTCTATTCTGAATACTGCTTCCGCAAAGAATATATGGGGCTGAGGCAGAAGGTCCGCACAGGCAGTTTCCTCAATCTCGACTATATCTACCGCGATCTGTCCAATTCTGACGGGGAGAATCCGCTTGATTATCAGAGTATGATGGACAATCCCATGGAGTTTGTCGTGGTGGCGACCGAAGCTGAGACAGGGAAGCCTGAGTATTTCTATAAACAGGATTTCAAGCAGGACGATTACGGATTTATCAGTGCCTCCAGCTGTGTGCCCTGGGTCAACAGACCTTATGAGTATAAAGAGAAGCTGTATTACGACGGCGGGATAAGTGACCCGATACCCGTGGAGAAAGCGATAGCGGACGGGTGCGATCGCGTGGTAGTCGTGCTCACACGACCGAGGGATTTCTATAGGAGTTCAAAGAAAGATGAGCGAGTGGCAAAGCGCATGACAAAGAAGTATCCCGGCGCGGCAGCCGCACTTGCTTCGCGGGCAGACACTTACAACCGTCAGCTCGATCTTTGCAAAGAGCTCGAACAGGAGGGAAAAGTTCTGATCGTGGCGCCGGATACTATCGGCAAGATGAGTACGCTGACACGGGACAGATCGGCGATCGAAGCGATGTATATGAGAGGACGGCGGGATGCACATGCTGTTGAGACATTCGTGAAATGATATGATGTCCGTCCGGATCTTATAAATAACAAGGGCTGCCGCATGAGCGGCAGCCCTTTTAGTTCATAACAACCCCCTGTCATTCGGATCTCAGGAAACTCTTGTAGCCTTTGTAGGCTTCATAGACGTCAGCTTTGCTGGTCACCTCCCAGGGAGCGTGCATGGAGAGCACTGCCACGCCGCTGTCGATGACATTCATGCCGTATTTGGCCATGATATAGGCGATGGTACCGCCGCCTCCGATATCGACCTTGCCGAGTTCAGCGAACTGATAGGCCACGCTGTCCGCATCGAGGATCCGGCGCAGGAAGGCGATGTACTCGGCGTTGGCATCGTTGGATCCGGCTTTGCCCCGCGAGCCGGTGAACTTGCTGAAGGCCAGTCCGCGACCGCAGTAGGAGGCGTTGCGCTTTTCATAGACATCAGCGTACAGCGGATCGAAAGCAGCGTTGACATCTGAGGAGAGCATCCGCGAATGCTGCATACAGCGCGCGACCGTCAGAGGTGAGCTCTCTTTCTCCATTGCTGCCAGCTCGGCAATCGCGTTTTCAAAGAACAGAGACTCCATGCCGGTGGCGCCGACACTTCCGATCTCTTCCTTATCGACGAGGATACAGCAGTTGGTGCGCTTGCCGGCCCTCACTTCCTTCATCGCGAAGTATGAGGTGAAGGCGCAGACGCGGTCATCCTGTCCATAGGCCATGACAAGGCTCCGGTCCAGACCGCAGTCACAGGCCTTTCCCGCCGGCACGATCTCCAGCTCGCTGGAGAGGAAATCGTCTTCTTCCATACCGTATTTTTCTTTCAGAAGCTTCAGAATACGGTTGCGCACTTTCTCGGAGTCTTTTTTGTCGTCCTTGTCTTCGCCATCAGCTAAAGGCTGAGAGCCGATCAAAAGATCCAGGTTTTCTCCTTCAAACACTTCCGTGATGGTCTTTTTTGCCTGTTTGCCCGACAGATGAGGAAGGAGATCCGTGATCACAAACTTCGGATCCTCGTCATCTTCTCCGAGGGCGACCTGTACGGTGCTTCCGTCCTTTTTGCAGATAACGCCGTGGATGGCCAGCGGCATGGCGAGCCAGTGGTATTTGCGGATACCGCCGTAATAGTGCGTGTCGAGGTAGGCAAAATCGTCTGACTCATAGAGCGGGTTCTGCTTGACGTCGAGCCGCGGCGAGTCGATATGCGCGCCGAGGATGTTCATCCCGTTCTCGAGCGGATCGGTGCCGATCTCAAAGATCGCCAGGCTCTTTCCCATCTGACAGTAGTAGACCTTATCGCCGGCGGCAAGCTTGTGGTTTTCTTCCTTTAGCTCATCCAGCGACTTATAACCGTTCTTTTTCAGATCTTCCAGGATGATCGCGACACACTCTCTCTCGGTCTTGCCCCGGTTGAGACAGTCCTTGTAGCGTTCGTTGATAAGATCGAGTTCTTCCAATGCCTTCTCGTCATAACTTTCCCATACGTTTTTGCTCATAATCATCTTCGCCTGCAGAGGCAGGCTGTCCTTTCTACCGGCGCGGCCGGATACATGCGTCGTTCCCTATTAATATATCATGCAGACAGGAGAAATAAAAGAGAGCAGAGGAGTCGTATGTTTGACATGAGAAAGGAGATTTTTTAGAATAATATCAATAAAAACGGCTGCCGCATACGCGACAGCCGTGTCATTGGCTCAAAACCCAGGATCATTTTTTGAAATGCTCAATGATCTTTGAGATATATGAGAAATAGTCGATGTTGAAAATGAAATAGCCTACCACCAGAGCCGCAATGATCAGCAGCAGGATGATAAGGAAGATCAGACCGCCGTGTCCGCCGCGCTCATCCTCATCGACACCGATGTCAAGCATCTGAGTATAAGCGGTATCACGCTCGCGTCTTGCACGATCTTCGGCAGGACGGCTGGGCGCCGGAGCCGGAGCTTTATACTTTTTCTTGCAGGTATAGCAAAGAAGATAGTCGGGATTCTTGGTGCTTCTGACAAGTTCTTCTCCGCAATGTGGGCATTTCATGTGATGTACCTCCTCGTAGTTGGTATTATCATGCTTCAACCATTATAGCGAATTTTTCAGTCGAGCACAACTTCTTTTTATAACGGGGGATGTATCATGAAAGAATTCATACTGGCTTCACAGTCACCGCGCCGCCGCGCTCTGCTTGAAATGGCGGGCATACAGTTTACTGCTCTGTCGAGTCATATGTCGGAAGAGACAGATAAAGACAATCCCAAGGAAAGGGTCGCCGAGCTGTCAGCGCGCAAGGCGCAGGCAGTCTTTCTGCCCCATCCCGATGCGATCGTGCTGGGGGCTGATACTGTCGTCTCGTTTAAAGGGCGCATTTTTGAAAAGCCCGAGACCGAGGATGAAGCATTTGAGATGCTCTGTTCCCTGCGGGAGAACACGCACAGAGTATACACAGGCTGTACCTTCATCTACGCCGACAAGGAAGGATTGGTCAGGACCGTGACTCATGTGGAGGAGACTGATGTCTATGTCGGCAAGGCGACGGATGAACAGCTGCGAGCTTATATTGCCTCCGGAGAAGCGATGGACAAGGCCGGGGCCTACGGCGTGCAGGGACGATTCTGCTCTTATGTCAAGAGCGTGCACGGTGATTACTTTAATGTCGTCGGTCTGCCCGTCTACTATGTGGCCCATGAGCTGGACAGGATAAGAAAAGAGTTGGGTGATTGACAGAACGGCCGTTTCGGGTTAAAATTTTACTCGACTGTTTGAGAGATATTCAGACTCAGGAGAAGTACTCAAGAGGCTGAAGAGGCGCCCCTGCTAAGGGTGTAGGTCGGGAGACCGGCGCGAGGGTTCAAATCCCTCCTTCTC
>OMSP01000210.1 GCA_900313775.1 uncultured Eubacteriales bacterium | reverse complement strand
GCAGTGGAGATCACAGACCTTGTTTTGCACCTGCTATCCTGTCATCAGCGTGTCCGCTTTGAGACTGAAGACTTTCTGCGGCGCCTGTTTACCGGGAATGTGAGTTCGGCCGATATGACGGGCTGTGCCTGCGAACTCGGGCTGGATCAGCCCTGTAAACGAGTAGTGTATGTCATCTCTTTTGAGGGAAACCGGGGGATGGCTCTGACCGACCGGCTGTGCGAAGATCTGAGGACCGGACTTGCGGACTTTGTCATGACCCTGCGGCATTCCAAAGTGGTAGTCATACACGATGCTTTGGATGCGGAGGAAGAAGAAGCACAGGCAAGGGAGAGGCTGGAGGCAACTGTCAGGCAGACAGCGGAGATTTTGACAGAGCAGCGCATCCGTGTGGGATGCGGATGCTACGCGAAAGAGATCGGGGCGCTGCGCCGTTCCTACGAAGAGGCGGTGGCAGCCATAGAGACCGGGCGGATGTTCGATCCGCAGAAAATGTTCCACCGATACGATGATCTGTTGTTCGAACATCTGGTCTGTCACCTTCCGAAGCCTTTCTGCCGTTGGTTCTTAAATGAATCAGTAGGCGAGAACTTTTTTGACGATCTGGATGAAGAGATGACCAAAACGGCCACCGTCTTTCTGGATAATACAATGAATGCGGCTGAGACATCGAAACAGTTGTTCTTTCACCGGAACACGCTGTATTACCGTCTCAGTAACATTCAGGATCAAAGCGGTCTGGATCTGCGCAAATTCAGGGACGCTTCGATCTTTAAACTTGGCTGGGCGATCCATCGCTATGTCAAGAAGAATCATGTAAGTGACAGTGAAGAAATGCTGTAACATGTGATAGGAGGTTGAGTATGAGTTTGATTGAATTCCGGGATGTATCCGAGCGATACATCAAGGGGGCAACTCCGGCTATCGATCATCTGACTTTTGATATCGATAACGGCGAGTTCGTCTTCATCACGGGAGACAGCGGCTCCGGAAAATCAACATTGATTAAATTGTTGCTCCGCGAGCTTACGCCGACATCGGGCAGCATCACGGTGGCCGGTATGGATCTCGGGAAGATGAAGCACCGCAAGATTCCGCTTTATCGCCGTAAGCTGGGCGTGGTTTTTCAGGAATTCCGCCTGTTAAAAGACCGCAACATCTATGAAAACGTAGCTTTTGCGCAGCGCGTGACTGAAGTGAAGCCGAAGGTCATCAAAAAGAAGGTCCCGGCGGCGCTTTCTCTGGTCGGACTGGCACAGAAGTATAAATCATTCCCGGATGAACTCTCCGGTGGTGAGCAGCAGCGCGTGGCTATCGCCAGGGCTTTGATCAATGAGCCGGCTCTGCTGCTGGCAGACGAGCCGACCGGTAACCTGGATCCGAGCAATTCATGGGAGATCATGCATCTGCTCGAGGAAGCCAACGAGCGCGGGACCACAGTCGTTGTCGTCACGCATAACCAGGAGATCGTCAATGAGATGAAGAAACGCGTCATCACTCTCAATAAGGGAGTTATTATAAGCGATGAACAGGGGGGTGAATACAAATGAGGCTAAGCACATTTTTCTATTCCATCCGCCAGGGATTCAAAAACATAGGACGCAATAAGATGTTCTCACTGGCATCGATCGCAACGATGGCAGCGCTGATCTTCCTTTTCGGCCTGTTTTACGCGATCGTCGCCAACTTCAACCACATCGTCAAGAGCGCCGAGGAAGGCGTGGCCATCACTGTTTTCTTCAACGATGACACCTCGGAGGAGGAGATTAAACGGATCGGAGAAGACCTGAAAAAGCGTGATGATGTGCTCAAGGCTGTCTATGTCTCTCCCGAGGAGGCCTGGGCAAACTTTCAGGAGGAGTATTTTGGAGATAACCAGGAACTGGCCGAGGGCTTCAAGGATGACAACCCGTTGGCCAAGTCCGCGAACTACGAAGTGTATCTGAGGGAAGTCGAGAGTCAGGATGAACTGGTGTCTTACTGCGAGAATATTCCCGAGGTCAGAAAAGTCCGTAAATCGGATGTGGTGGCCAAGACCCTCTCGAGTGTTAATAAGCTGCTCTGGTACGGGTCTCTCGGCGTGATCATCATCCTGTTAGGTGTGTCGATCTTCCTGATCAGCAGTACGATCACGGTCGGCGTCAATGTCAGGAGTGAGGAGATCGCCATCATGAAGTATATCGGTGCGAAAGACGGTTTCGTCAGACTGCCGTTCGTCATAGAGGGTATTCTGATCGGACTGATCGGTGCGGTGATACCGCTGGTGCTGTTCTACTTCATTTATAACAAGGTCGTCGTTTATATCATGACCAAGTTCAGTCTGTTGAACAATCTGGTTGACTTTCTTCCGGTTTCGGAAGTTTACCGTGTGCTTTTGCCGGTCGGACTGCTGCTCGGCGTCGGCATCGGCTTTATCGGCAGTTTTGTCACCATCCGCAAGCATTTGAAAGCGTAGTCGGATGAAACGTTTTTGGCGTGTATTTCTCAGCCTGACCCTGGCCTTTGCCCTTGCGTTCGGCGCGTGCCCGTCTGCGCGCGCCGCAACGACAGTTGAGGAGGCAAAGAAAAAGGACCGGGAGCTGAGAGAAAAAAAGAAGCAGACGGAAGCTGCCACAGCAGAGCTGTCCAATCAGCTGAATTCTCTGATCGATCAGATGAACAAGACCCAGACCAAGATGGACGCCAAGCGCGAGGAGATCGCCAAGGCTGAAGAGGAACTGGCACTGGCTAAGGTCAAGGAAAACGATCAGTACAACGACATGAAACTGCGTATCCGCTATATGTATGAAGAGGGCGATACGGCGATCATGACGATGTTGGTGGAGTCTCAGTCGATCACGGATCTTCTCAACCGTGTGGAGTATGCCAGTGAACTCTCCGATTATGACCGGCAGATGCTGGAAGACTACAAGGAGATCACCCGGCAGATCGAAATACAGGAGAACAAGCTTAAGGACCAGTATGATAAGCTTGAAAAGCTCCAGACCAAGCTGAACTCGCAGAAGGATCAGGTGCAGCAGCTGCTGGCACAGAAACAGCTGCAGCTGTCTGACCTGGACAAGCAGATCGGCGCCAATGCCAAAGAACTCAAGCGTCTGGTGGCCGCTGCTGAAGCCGCGAAGAAAGCTCAGCGGGAGGCTGCTGCGGCCAGAGCGGCGGCAGCAGGATCCGCGTCATACGGTACTGCAGGCAAGCCGAGGATAACGGGTCACGGGCAATTTGCTCATCCCTGTCCCGGCTGTTATCTGTCCAGCGGATTCGGTTACCGCAGCTTTGACGGATCATTTCATAAAGGATATGATTTTGCGAGTCATGGTAAGTCGATGCCCACTTATGCTGCAGCTGACGGAACTGTGGTCATTGCCGGATGGAGCGGATCGGCGGGCAACTGGATCGTTATCAATCACGGAAACGGTCTGGTGACGAAGTATATGCATCACTCCAAGCTCTATGTGCACGCCGGTCAGCAAGTTAAAAAAGGACAGAATATCGGCATGTCGGGTACGACAGGTTATTCGACCGGCGTCCATCTGCATTTTCAGGTGGAAGTGGACGGTGTCGCTGTAAACCCGGGGAGTTACTTATAGGATACGCTATGATAGATAAACAGTCATTTAAAAAGGGGGCGCTTGCGGGCGTCCTCGCTATGTGTATAATCGGAGCTTTCCTGCTGCTGGGACTCAAGTTCACCGACCATTGGTTTGCGGGCGGCAAGAAGACCCCGTCCGATTCAGCCTCCGATGTCATTCTGGAGAAAGAAACGCAAAAAAAACTGGATAAGCTGGACGGATTGGTGGATAAGTATTATCTCTACGGGGATGAGATCGACGAGGATCACCAGCAAGAGGGAGTCTATGCCGGCTTTATTAATTCACTGGGCGACCCCTATTCCGTATATTATGATCAGGAAGCAACCAAGGCGCTGCGGGAGACGATGTCCGGCGAGTATGACGGTATCGGTGCCGTGCTTTCACAGGACGAGGAGAGCGGTCTGGTGCGCGTCATCAAAGTGTACGTGGACTCACCCGCTCAAAAAGCCGGGCTGAAGAGAGATGATCTGATCGCGAAAGTTGACGGCAAAGATGTGACAGACAATGATCTGAACGAAGTCGTGACCTGGATCCGCGGGGAGAAGGGAACGGAAGTCGTGCTGACGATCCGCCGCAAGGATAAGAGCGGAGCATACCAGGAGATGAAGCTGACGGCTCTCCGGTCGAGTATCGAGGTCGAGACTGTCGACTCAAAGATGCTGGAAGGCAAGATCGGCTATATCTCGGTCAGTGAATTTGAACAGGTATCGGAAGACCAGTTCAAAGAGGCGGTCGACAAGCTGAATGAAGCGGGAGCCAAAGGGCTGATCGTAGATCTTCGCGATAATCCGGGAGGAGACCTGGACACGGTTTGTGCTATGCTCGACTATCTGCTGCCGAAGGGGACTGTCGTATATACCAAAGACAAGAATGACAAGCGCGAGGATTACAGCTCGGATGAGGAACACAAATATGCCAGGCCGGTAAATGTCCTGGCCAACAGATACAGCGCCAGCGCTTCCGAGATCTTCTGCGGAGCGATTCAAGACTTTGGCGCGGGCAAGATCGTCGGCGAGAAGACGTACGGAAAAGGCGTGGTCCAGCAGATCATCGATCTGAGGGACGGTACCTGTCTCAAGCTGACGGTCGCCGAGTATTTCACACCTAAGGGGCGCTCTATCAATAAAAAAGGCGTTCAGCCGGACGTCGAGGTGAAGAGCGGGACAAATGACGAGTATGGCGATCCCGCCAGGGATCAGCAGCTG
>OMSP01000211.1 GCA_900313775.1 uncultured Eubacteriales bacterium | reverse complement strand
TTAAGCGGATCTCTCTCACTTTCAGCCCTGCCGTCCCTTATCTCTTCAGCCGCCGTGTCAAATTCATATAGATATGAATCCCCGGATCCCTCCTGCAGTCTGAACACTTCGCGATCATCTGACGCCGTGCAGCAGACGATCTCCTCCGCGGCGTGATATGACGACGCCTGTATCGTTCCGTCCTCTCCTTTGATCAGCATGTCCTCACAGCCTGCGTCATCGATTATCGACGCGCTGATATCCACCTTCATCCCATCGGGATATGACATCGTGATCCGATCATCTGTATCGATCCCATTCTCTATCACTCCCAAGCTTTCTATCTCAGACGGCATGCCCCATAATCTGTAAGCGTACGTCAAAGGGTAGACCGTTATGTCAAGAAGAGCCCCGCCTGCTCTTTTCGGATCAGAAACGCGCGGCGCATAATCGACCGACCTCATGCGATATGTGAACTCAGCAGAGACACACCTTCCGATCTTACCGGAATCGACCCACTTCTTCACCTCGATCGCAGCCGGCGAGAACCAGGTCCACATGGCTTCGCACAGATACAGACCTTTTTCTCTGGCGATACGGATCAGCTCATCGGTCTCAGAAGAAGTGACAGTGAAAGCCTTTTCACAGAGCACAGGCTTCCCCAGCTCAAGCGCCATCCTGGCATACCGGTAATGAGCGTTATGCGGCGTTACCACATACACCCCATCAACGTCTTCTCTCGCTATGGCTTCTTCTGCGCTTCTGCATGCTGCGCAGCCGTACTTTCCGGCAAATGACAGACCCTTCTCAAAGTTCCTCGTATAGCACGAGACAATCTCATGCCTGCCGCTTGCGGCAAGCTGTCCCGCTACACAGTCCGCGAGCGTACCTGTCCCGATAAAGCACCATCTGAACCTGCATCCTGTCATCATGGAAGGAACCTCCCCGATGTCAGATACAGCTCATACCATTCATGATGTGTCAGCCTGATATCAGATGCACGGCATATGTCGGCAAGATGCCCGGGGTCCATAGTCCCCGCGATAGCCTGCATGCGCGCAGGATGACGTAGTATCCATGCGATCGCGACAGCGGACTTTGTAACACCGTATTTATCCGCAAGTCTGCCAAGCACTTCGTTCAATTCCGAAAAATCGGGGTTATCGATAAAGCAGCCTCCGAACATGCCGGCCTGAAGCGGAGACCACGCCTGTATCGTTATATCGTTAAGACGGCAGTAGTTCAGCACCTCATTATCCCTGTCTATCGAGCGCTCAGTCGTAAGGTTGTTGATGTACAGCCCGCCGTCAATCAGCTGACTCTGATCAAGCGAGAACTGGAGCTGATCGAACACGAGATGCTGTCTCACGTACTTCTTGAGCAGCATGAGCTGCCCCGGCGTGACATTGCTTACTCCGAAATACCTTACCTTACCCTCTTTCTCCAGCAGGTCAAAAGCTTCCGCGACTTCTTCCGGATCAAAGATCAGATCCGGCCTGTGCAGCAGAAGCACGTCCAGATAGTCAGTCTTAAGACGCTTCAGGCTGCCGCTAACGCTTTCCAGTATGTCATCCCTGCTCCAGTCAAACTCCTTCCGGTCGATATGTATACCGCACTTGCTCTGGATGAAGACATCCTCTCTTTTTATCCCGGTCATGCCGAAAGCATCGCCGAAGCGCGACTCCGCCACACCGTCTTCATAGCAGGTGGCATGATCGAAGAAATTGATCCCGTTATCAGCTGCGGTCCGTATCATTACCGCAGCTTCTTCAACGGAAAGTTTAGGCATGCGCATGCACCCGAGAATGATCTCGGAAGCATTTTCGGGACCATTCACTACATTTATCGTTTTCATCTATCCATTCCCTCCCTGATATATCATATTCCTATATCAAGTATACCACATCCAGATGCTCATCTTCTCCGCATCATTCTTCCGGAAGCGCTTTCAGTTCAGCGGACGGAAGCGACTGATACCAGTACGCCACACTAGTAAAGTCATCCTCCCTCGGTCCCTTCCATCCCAGATCGTCAAGAGTCATCCTGAAAGACTTCTCAAAATGGATCGGATCAGGTATATGGAATCTGTACAAAAGGAATCTCTGATCCTCTTCATCACTGTCAAGAACGGCAAAAAGACCGCTGTAATGCCCGCTGAAAGTCTGGTATCTCTTTATCTCAATATCATGTCCGAAAGCATACGAGCCCGTGAAATAGTCTTCTGTTCCGGTGTAGTTTATCGACGGATATCTTTCTCCGTCAATGTACATCTTCGCTTCACCTTCTACCCAGCACGGATCGTCGCCGCGTATTCCTGCAGCAAGAGTGACACCCAGGAACTGGCCTTTCCCTCTGATCCCGTCGATCACGGTGTATGCCTTCCCCTTTGTCACCGGATGCTCCTGTCTGTAAGAAGCGTGAAAGTACGCTATGTTTTCCGGCACATCACATCTTGCTCCGGTTATCATATAGTACAGATCCTTGTCTTCCCCGGATCTGTTCTCCATGGTTATCCTGCATCTCTTTCTGAACGGCATCTCGAAGAATGAATTATATCCCCTTCCCGGCGCGACGAGCATGACCGCCGAGTC
>OMSP01000214.1 GCA_900313775.1 uncultured Eubacteriales bacterium | reverse complement strand
CGTCCATCTCGTTCGCGAGCTCCGCCACGTCTTCGGACAGCTCCCCGATCTCGTTGTGTGGCCTGATCTCGGAAAGGCTTCCGAGGATCTTCTCACTGTCCTTGGTGGTCTTGTACAGGCGGATGTTCTTCTGGACCGCCTGCAGCGGCTGCAGCACGAAGAAATAGATCATGATCAGGCAAACGAACGACAGGATGATCTGATACAGCATCGCCATCGTAACACCGAGGACCGTATCGTCGTGTATATCCTGCTGCAGGGCGGACAGGTCGAAGGTGATGCCGATGAGGGCTGCTTTGCCGCTCACCATGCTGAGGAAGGTGTAATAGTCGACGTATTTGCCGGCGTCGACGAGCATTCCCTGGCCGCCCGGGGAGTCCCCTCCCCCGATCATGATGGTGCCGGACGTGGCCGCGCGCCGCATCTCCTCCTGCTGGCTCTCGCCTACATCGACCACCACTCCGAGCGGGTAGACTTCCTCATAGTTCGTTCCTCGCACCGCGTTCAGGTCTGCCGCGCTGAAGAGGAAGAACTGCTTGTCGAACGGCGGCTCCGTAAGCACGCAGAAGATAAAGTCGATATTGTGGGTGCGCTTTATCTGGTTGATGCGCGTGATGAGCCAGGAATAGGTGATCTCGGCGTAGAGCTTCTGATCCTCCTCCGGAAGCGCCTCGACCTCCTCCGCAGTCAAATATTTCAGCTGGAGTTCCGGGTATTTTCCGGAGAAATACCGGCATTTGGCTTCGGTCTCGGTATTCTCGTCGTCATACTCCACGTCGTACTCCAGATCCAGATCGCCGGCGTGCTCGTACCAGTAGTTCAGCAGCCAGTCATGGGCGGGATACTCGCGCACGCAAAGATCGACCTCTTTGGTCACGTAGCGGGCAAAAGCGCCCATATCCTCTTTCACTTTGTCCTCTGCGTTGTCGCGCTGTGAGTAGAACGTGATGAGGCCGGTCAGCAAAACGCCTATGGCAAACATGATCGCGACCTGCGGTATCAGGCCGATCCGTCTTCCGATCTTCTTCATGTATTCTCCCTGACGATCAAAGGTCCCGGCGCGGGCCCCGATGCTACTCTATGGTGAGGATGTCGGAGAATCCGGTAACTTCAAAGACGCCCATGATGGCTTCGTTGACTTTGATCACCTTCATGCTGCCCTGCGCGTTCATTATCTTCTGGGCTGCGAGGAGGACTCTGAGTCCGGCGGAAGAGATATAGTCGAGCTTCTCGAAATCCATTACGAGCTCGGTCACTCCGTCGAGGGATTCTTTGATCACCGCGTCGAGGTTCGGGGCGGTGACTGTGTCCAGACGTCCCTCAAGAGCCAGGTCCAGCGTTCCGTTGTCGGCTTTCTTATCGATATTAAGCATTATGTTTACCGCCTTTCTTTGCGAATATAGCCTTACGTTATTAGATTATGCCATTTTTTTCTCAAGACTGCAATCCGAAGAGGGGCCCGGACCGTGTTTTTTTGCGGAAAATGCTTGATTTGGCGTATTCCCTGTGATAGAATGTCTTGGCTGCCCTATCGGCAGTAAATTATGCACGGGAAGGCCCGAGCAGGAAAGAGGTGAAAAAGCATGAAGGAAGGAATCCATCCTGATTATGTGGAATGTAAAGTAACTTGCGCATGCGGCAACACGTTCATGACGATGTCGACCAAGCCCGCGATGAGGCTTGACGTCTGCTCGGCGTGCCATCCGTTCTTTACCGGACAGCAGAAATTCATCAACCGCGGCGGCCGCGTTGAGAAATTCAAGAGCAAATACGGCCTCGAGTAAGCGCGTTGATGCATCACAGTTTACAGAAGCCGCGGCAGGTCCACGCGGGCAGGCCCGGCGGAAGGAGGAAGAGAAATGGCAAATTGCAGTAAATGCGGAGCTCCTCTGGTCGAAGGCGCCATGTTCTGTCCCTCTTGCGGGCAGGCTGTATCGCAGCCCTTTGAGATGGGCGCGCAGAACCAGCAGGCTCCCTTTGAAGAGCCGAAATACGGCGCACAGTTCGAACAGCCGGACTATGCCCAGACCAATTATCAGCAGCCGGATTATCAGCAGAACTACGGCGGATATGACCCCTATGGGATGCAGCCCTACGGCAACGACAAGACCATGGGAGTCGTCAGCTATATCACTCTGATCGGTTTCCTGATCGCTCTGTTCGCCGGTGCCAACAACGGCAGACGCACGCAGTATCTGAACTTCCACCTGAATCAGTCCCTGATCATCATAATCGCGAACTTTATCTCCGGAGTG
>OMSP01000279.1 GCA_900313775.1 uncultured Eubacteriales bacterium | reverse complement strand
TCTTTCTTGTCTGCCTGTTTTTCCTTATCCTGTTTCTTGTTTTCTTTCTCCAGTCTGTCTAAAGCGCGTGCGGCAAAATCTTTGCCGCCGACACCGAAGGCGACTGCAACGGCAATCGCGAAAGCTCCGATGATGGCCATGAAGGCAGTCTCAACAAGCGAACGCGCGATGCCCAACTGATTCAATGTCATGAAGATACCGATCACCCAGACGCCGAAGTATACGATCTTGGCGAGTGTCGGAGAGGAGGCTTTGGTGACAGCCTTTTCAGCGACATTAGCTGCGAAATAGCATACCGCGAGGATGATCAATGCGCTCAGGACGGAGGGCATATAGCCGATAACGGAATTGCCGATATTGTTGAGCACTTCCAGATGAAGGACACCGAAGGATTGTACGATAAAGAAGATAAGGATGATCACATGTACGATCGTACCGACCGTCCTTGACAGACTGAAGTTGCGTCTGGTCGTTCCCAGAAGCTTCGCGAGCTTATCGTCCAGTCCGCCGGCATCGATCAGACGGGTAACGATCTGTCCGGCAAACTTGGCTATGACATTGCCGATGACGATGATCAGGATCGTTACGATGATGCTCGGTACATAGTCAAAGATCTTATTGAGCATACTGATCGACGGGCCCGCTATCGCCGGGATACGCAGCGCACGCAGTGCCGTGATGATGATCGGGATCAGGATCAGCACATAAATGATATAGGCCAGAGTCGAGGAGAGTTTGCCCTGATCTGTTGTCTCCACACCGGCTTTTTCCTGGATCTTATCGACTTTGAGTCTGCGGAAGATCGGGATCAGGAGCTGGCGCACCAGCTTGGCAAGCATAAAGCCGACCACCAGGATGACGATGCAGGCCAGGATGTTGGGCAGATGATTCCAGAAGGACTCAAACATGCTCGTCAGCGGCTGGGATGCGTTGCGGATACCCAGGAGCGAAAAGATCGCCGGGATAAAGAGCAGGAAGATGATCAGATAGATCAGAGCGCCGATAAATTCGGCGGCATGGCTCTCCTGGTCTTTGGACGGCTCCTTTGCTGTGTCAGAAGCCTCTCCGTCGGTCTTGCCGTCGGCCACATCTTTGTAGAGCTGAGATCTCAGCTTGGTCTTGGCCAGCAGTCGCAGAACCAGTGTCTTGACAATGGATGCGACGATAAACGCGCAGATCAACAGTAAGATCGCCTCGATAATATTCAAGACAGGGGTCAGTACGGACATTATTTTATCCATCGTTGCCTCCTTTGATAACAATACTATCTATTGATGTTATTTTACCCTTTCAATAGGAGAAATTCAACTGATTGTGTGTTATACTGTATAGGCAGACAAGAGAACAATAATGTTATTCATAATTGAAGGAGGAAACAGTAATGGCTAAATGGGTATGTCAGATTTGTGGTTATGTGCACGAGGGAGATACGCCGCCGGAGGCATGTCCGGTCTGCAAAGCTCCGGCAGAGAAGTTCACCGAGCAGAAGGAAGGTGAGATGGAATGGGCTGCTGAGCATGTGGTAGGCGTAGCCAAGGGCGTGCCGCAGGATATCCTTGACGGCCTGCGCGAGAATTTCAACGGTGAGTGCTCTGAGGTCGGCATGTATCTGGCCATGGCCCGCGTAGCTTATCGCGAGGGTTATCCGGAGATCGGCGAGTACTGGAGAAGAGCAGCACTTGAGGAGGCCGAGCATGCGGCCAAGTTTGCGGAGCTTCTCGGTGAAGTGCTCACCGACAGCACCAAGAAGAATCTTGAGATGCGTGTCGACGCTGAGAACGGTGCGACAGCAGGCAAGACCGCTCTGGCCAAGAGAGCCAAAGAGGAAGGTCTCGACGCCATTCACGACACAGTGCATGAGATGGCCCGCGACGAGGCTCGTCACGGCAAGGCTTTCAAAGGCCTTCTTGACAGATATTTCGGATAAAACCGGTTGTCCTCAGGAGTAATTCAGTATACAGGAGAATACCGATATGAAGAAAGAAAAAGACTTTTCAACAAAAATGATGGCGTTTACATTCTTTTATGCTGTCGTTATTTACCTCTTGTTTTTAGGATTTCACTTCTGGAACAAACATATTGATTACAAAGGATAATGTTCCGAAAGGAGAGCCGCAGACATGCGGCTCTCTTATTTTGTGCAATAAGATATCACTATCACAACAAAGACGGGCAAAGGGTCTCAATTCCATTCATTAGTAATTCTAATAAGCAACTATCCATTATCGCAAATCAATATTAAACAACTACTCCTCAGAATGCTACACTTGAAGCGAAGAGTGCAGGCGCACAAGTCGCTTCATTTATACACGAAGGGAGATTTGCTATGAGTGACAGAACAGTTGACGCGCGCGGCGATCAATGCCCGATCCCGGTCGTAAAGACCAAGAAAGCCATCGGTGAGATGGGCAATAAAGGCGTGCTGGAAGTGCTTGTCGATAATGAGACAGCTGTCCAGAACGTGACAAAAATGGGCAAAAAGCAGGGCGCGGAAGTGACCAGCGAGAAGAAGAGTGACAAAGAGTTTGTTCTTACTTTAAAGCTCTCCGGCGAAGCACCGGATGAGGCGGCATTGGCAGCAGAGGAGGAATGCGCAGTGGATGTACGGAGCAATCAGATCGTAGTGATTTCGGATTATGTCATGGGTGGCGGAGACGATGTGCTCGGCGAGAAGCTCATGAAGGCATTTATCTTCGCAGTGACACAGCAGGAGAACCTGCCGAAGGCCATGGTCTTCTATAACGGCGGAGCAAAACTGACTGTCGAGGGTTCCGAGTCTCTGGAAGATCTCAAGAGTCTTGAGGCGCAGGGCGTAGAGATCGTCACCTGCGGTACCTGCCTTGACTTCTACGGCATCAAGGACAAGCTTGCGGTAGGCGCTGTCACCAATATGTATGACATCGTTGAGCGCATGATGGAAGCGAGTGCGATCATCCGTCCGTCGTAATCATATGAGACTAGATTTAAAGAAAGGCTGTCGCTTATGCGGCAGCTTTTTTTATGTCATCTTAGTAAGAACTGAAAAGCAGTGTGATCTGATGCGTGGTCACACTGCATTTAAACTACAAATCGGAGGTGTATGATGCAGTGGGATCAGATTCGTGATCCCGCTGCATTTTCTCTATCCGGAAAAAATGAAAAATAATTAGCACTCACCTCTTGACAGTGCTAACAATTAGTGGTATAACATAATTGTCAAAGGAAAACAAGGGCGCGAAAGCCCCATAACAGTAAGATTTGCCTGTCAGGATCTGACGGCAGAAAGGAGAGTGCAAGATGTTAGTACCGAGTATTTTCAATCACAATTTTATGGATGATATGTTTGATGATTTCTTCCCGCGCGTTCCGGCGGCTTCGGCTCGCCCGCAGCTTAACAAGACCGGACTGATGAACACCGATGTCAAGGAGTTTGACGACCGCTATGAGCTCGAGATCGATCTGCCGGGCTACAAGAAGGAAGATGTACAGGCTTCCTTAAAGGACGGTTATATGACGATCACTGCTCAGCACGAAGAGAGCAAAGATGAGAAGGACGACGACGGCAAGTACATTCGCCGCGAGCGTTACAGCGGACATTGCTCCAGAAGCTTCTATGTCGGTGATATCGTCACCGAGGAAGATATCCAGGCGAAGTTTGCCGACGGGATCCTCAAGATCGACATTCCGAAGAAGGAAGCCAAGCCCGAGATCGAAGAGCAGAAGATGATCTCGATCGGATAATCATCCGAATGACCGGACCAAAATAGTCTAATTCTAAGAAAAGTTGGTGTTATTTGAGGTATTCCTAAATAACACCAACTTTTTTATGATAAACGAGCGAATTTGGTTGGGTGTAATTAGCGTTATGCAAAATTCACCCAACTTTTTAATTGCAACACCTCTGTTTTCGGCCAAAATGGTTGGTGTTTTTTACAAACTATGTAATTTTACCCAACCATGTCCTCTTTTGATGCTGTTCGTACATTGATTCAGTTATCAAGTTGAGTAGTGTGAGCGGACTCACTGCAGGAAAGATGACAGGACGCCGATCAGCTCTTGCACATTGATCGGTTTGGTGACATGTGCATTCATGCCGGCCTCGTGTTCGTGCTGGATGTCCTCCTGAAAGGCATTGGCGGTCATCGCGATGACCGGGATCCCGGCGAGAGCAGGATCCGGAAGAGCGCGGATCGCTGCAGTCGCATCATAACCGTTCATGACAGGCATCTGGATATCCATCAGAACGGCGTCGTATTGACCGGGCTCAGACGAGGCGATTATGTCGACAGCGATTCTGCCGTTTTCGGCCACGTCGATATCAAAACCTTCTTCCTTTAAAATGATCAGCGCGATCTCGCGGTTGATCTCGTTGTCCTCTGTCAGCAGCAGTCGCTTTCCGACAAATCCTTTTGGAGGATGATGAGGCTCTGCGATAGGATCTGCATCTTTACAAGTATTTTTGCGGACACCTTCGTCCTCGGATATGCCGGCATCTGTATCGGCAGTCGGTGATCCGCTGTCTGCCAGCGGGAAGCAGAGAGTGATGACGAACTCGGAACCGCGGTTTGGCTCCGTGTTGATCTTAATGGTACCGTCCATCATATCGACGATGCTCTTGGTGATCGACATGCCGAGTCCGGTCCCCTGAATGCCGCTGTCTGTCGAGTTGCGCTCACGTTCAAACGCTTCAAATATCTTCTCAGCGAATTCCGGACTCATACCGATCCCGTCATCCTTTACGCGGAATTCATAGGTTCCGGTAAGACTCTGTTTACCCCGGCCCTCTCCGGAGGACCGGTCGGTCTGAGTCAGTGATACAGACACATGACCGCCTTCCGGCGTGAACTTGTAAGCGTTGCTTACGAGGTTTATCAATACGCGGTTCAGTCTGTGCTCATCACAGACAACG
>OMSP01000289.1 GCA_900313775.1 uncultured Eubacteriales bacterium | reverse complement strand
TTATGCCATCTCGAGCGTAAAGATGAACTCTGTGCCAACGTTCTCCGTGCTGACGACGGAAATCGTCTGACCGTGAGCGCTGATGATTTCCTTGACGATCGAGAGACCGAGGCCTGTTCCCTGACGGTCCCTGCCCCTTGATGAGTCGCTCTTATAAAAGCGATCCCAGACTTTTGTCAGGTCGTCGCGGGCTATGCCGCAGCCTTCGTCTTTGACTGAGACGGCACATTTGCCCCTCTGCACAGTCGTCTCTATTTTGACTTCTGAGCTTCTGTCACTGAATTTGATTGCGTTATCGAGCAGGTTGTAGACGACCTGCTCGATTTTTTCTCTGTCGCCCCTGACAAAGAGCTCGGTTCCGGTCAACACCAGGTTAATGCTTATTTTTTTCTTTCTGCAGCTGCCCTCGAATACAGCTGCCGTGCTTTTCAGCATGGCGTTGATGTCAAAGCGAGACATGTTGAGAGATGTTTTATCCCTGTCCATACTGTTGAGCTCAAGGATCGTATTGGTGAGCTTATTCAGTCTCTCTGTCTCCTGAACGATGATCCCGAGGTATCTGTCATGCATCTCCGGCGGAATCGTACCGTCCAGCATGGCTTCCGAAAACCCCTTGATCGAGGTCAGCGGGGAGCGAAAATCATGGCTGACATTGGAGATGAAGTTCTTCTGATAGTCATTGTTCTTTTTGAGCTCGCCGGCCATGAGATTCAGCGTGTCAGCGAGATAGCCCATCTCATCGTGGCTTGCGACTATGATTTTATGCCGGAGGTTGCCGGACGCGAATTCCCTGGCACCGTCCATGATCAGCAGCATAGGCTTGTAGGTCGTGAGCGCGAAGAAGAGCAGGATGAGGAATGAGAGGGCGAAGTTCACGACAGCAACGACCATCATGATCCTGACAGTCGCAAAGACATGGTCACGGATCACTGCCAGATTTTCTGTGATTGCTACATAGCCTCTCACACGGACTCCGCTCGTTACCGGGCAGATCACGCTCAGGCAATCCTCCTCATATTCATCATAAAATGTGCCGATCTCATAAATTCCGGGTCCGAAGGCCGCGTAATCGAAGGCTTCTATGACGTGCGGATTCTTGCGGTCATAGGGCTTGTCCGTGTTTATGATCTCCGTACCGTCCGTTGCGATTACTCTGATAACGGTCTCGTCCGCGTCGGCAATGATCTTCAGACTTTCATAGTACTCCCTGAGGTCCGCTGATTCGGCAAAATACCTCACTCCGCGGGCAGCGGCAATGCGGGATGCCTCCGAGTACATCGTGTCGGCTTCCGATCTGACGAGATTATTCAGAGCCATCTGTCTGCCGAGTGTTGTCACGACGAGCAGAGACAGGATAGCAAGGATCAGGTAAGCAAATATAAATTTCCAGTAAAGCGTTCTTCTCATGAAACTTTCTCCGAAGGATCCGCGGTCATTTTACTTCGAACTTATAACCGATGCCCCATACTGTCCGGATCGCCCAGTTTTCATGATCGCTGATTTTTTCCCTCAGCCTTTTTATGTGGACGTCCACGGTTCGCGTATCGCCGATATACTCATACCCCCAGATGTGGTCTAAGAGCTGCTCCCTGGTGAAGACCTGATTCGGCTGTGATGCCAGAAAGTAGAGGAGCTCCAGCTCCTTCGGAGGCATTACGAGTTCCCGACCGTTATAGGTGACTGAATAATTAGTTTGATTGATCGTCAGGTTCGGGTATTCTACTACCTTGATCTTTGCTTTAGGCTTCTCCGGGGCGGGTGCTGCTTTGCGATAACGCCTGAGTACAGCCTTGACCCTCGCAACGAGCTCTTTCGTGTCGAAAGGCTTGATCATATAGTCATCCGCTCCCAGTTCAAGGCCGAGCACTTTGTCAAATGTCTCTCCTTTTGCGGACAGCATAATGATTGGCGTATCTTTTTGCTTTCTTATCTCCCTGCACACCTCATATCCGTCTTTACCCGGAAGCATAAGGTCAAGAATAATCAGATCCGGCTCAAAACTTTCAAAGAGCTCCAAGGCTTCATAGCCGTCTTCGGCGACCTTGGTCTCGAACATTTCTTTGATCAGATACAGGGAAATAATCTCTGCGATATTAGAGTCATCATCGACAATTAAAACTTTTTGTCTTTCAGCCATAAGAAAACCTTCTCTCTTACTTGAGTTCTGCGATTGT
>OMSP01000215.1 GCA_900313775.1 uncultured Eubacteriales bacterium | reverse complement strand
GATGCGGTGAGGATGATAAGAAAACTATAGGAGAGAATTATGCTGGATGTATGTCTGTTAGGCTGTGCCGGAATGATGCCCCTGCCCTATCGGTGGCTGACTTCTTGTATGATGCGCATCGGAGGCAGTACGATCCTGATCGACTGCGGAGAAGGGACACAGGTCGCGATCAAAGAGAAGGGATGGAGTTTCAAGCCGATCGATGTGATCTGCTTCACGCATTTTCACGGTGATCATATCAGCGGTCTCCCGGGGCTTCTTTTGACGATGGGCAACTGCGACCGAACGGAACCGGTCACACTGATCGGCCCCCGGGGGCTGGAGTATGTCGTCAGAGCTCTGTGTATAATCGCACAGGATCTGCCGTTCGAACTGCGGTTCGTCGAATTGGCGGGAAAGGGAGAGACGCTGGACTTCGGACAGTATCAGATAGACGCTTTTAAGGTCAAGCACAACGTCACCTGCTACGGGTACAGCCTGCGTGTACCGCGGGCCGGTAAATTCGATGTGGAGCGCGCCGAGGCGCAGGGGATCCCCAGGATGTACTGGGGAAAACTCCAGAACGGAGAGAAGGTCAAAGCAGAAGGACAGGTCTGGAAGCCTGATATGGTGCTGGGACCGGAGCGCCGTGGCATCAAGGTGACATACAGCACCGACACGCGTCCGACAAAATCGATCGTTGACCATGCCAAAGGTTCCGATCTGTTTATCTGCGAGGGTATGTACGGGGATGAAGAAAAGGATTCCAAGGCGCGTGAATACAAGCATATGACAATGAAAGAGGCGGCGGAGCTTGCCGCTGAAGCGCAGGTCGGGCAGCTGTGGCTCACTCACTACTCGCCTTCGCTCAATCATCCGGAGCAGTATCTGGATGAGCTTCGCGGGATCTTTCCGCACACTCATACCGGCAAAAACGGTAAGACCATAGAACTGGATTTCCCGGAGGAAAATGATTGAACGGTACACCATTGACAATCTTAGCTATAGAGAGCTCCTGCGATGAGACAGCCGCAGCAGTCGTGCGGAACGGAAGGAGGGTATTGTCCAATGCCATCTACTCCCAGATAAAAGTGCACGAGGAATACGGCGGCGTTGTTCCGGAGATCGCTTCCCGAAAGCATATCGAGCAGATCAATCAGGTGATCCGCGCTGCGCTCGCAGAGGCCGGGTGTACGCTTGATGACATCGACGCGATCGCCGTGACTTACGGACCGGGTCTTGTGGGACCGCTTCTTGTAGGCGTCTCCGAGGCGAAAGCCATAGCTTATGCCAAGAAAAAGCCGCTTGTCGGTGTGCATCATATCAAGGGTCATATCTGCGCAAACTATATCGAACACGCGGATCTGAAGCCGCCGTATCTCTGTCTTGTCGTGTCCGGCGGACATACGCATCTGGTCCATGTGCGTGACTATACAGACTATGAGGTGCTTGCGCGCACACGCGATGACGCGGCGGGAGAGGCGTTTGATAAAGTGGCCCGGGCGATCGGACTCGGTTATCCGGGCGGTGTGCAGATCGACCGGCTTGCTTCACAAGGTGATGCGACCGCGTTTGAACTGCCGAAAGCGCATGTGGACGAAGCGCCGCTCGACTTTTCTTTCAGCGGCATCAAATCTGCCGTATTAAATGAGCTCAATGCCGCAAAGATGGCTGACCGTGTGATCGATAAGGCGGACCTGTCCGCAAGTTTCCAAAAGGCGGTCGTAGATGTGCTCGTGGAGCATACGATGGATGCTTTAGACATGATGGACGTATCGGGCGGGATCCGCACGATCACTTTGGCAGGAGGTGTGGCGGCAAACAGCGGTCTGCGCATGGCGATGCAGAAAGCCTGCGATGACAGGGGATTATGCTTCTGTATGCCGTCGCCCGTTTACTGTACGGACAACGCGGCGATGATCGGAGTCGCGGGATACTATGAATATTTGGCCGGCGTACGACACGGCTGGGACTTAAATGCCGTGCCGAACCTGATCCTGGAGTAAAAATGGGAGAAACGATTCATACAATCAGACATATCGCGGTCATAGTGGCGGCAGG
>OMSP01000216.1 GCA_900313775.1 uncultured Eubacteriales bacterium | reverse complement strand
GTCTGCCCCTTTGGATGTCTTTTCTATCGATCAATATAACTTGGCGCCGGCCGGGATATGCGGATCCAACATCAGCAGATTCAACCGGTCTTCCCCTTCGGTTTTATGAAGGGCGGAAAGCAGCATTCCGTTCGAGACCAGTCCCATCATGGGTCTCGGCGGAAGGCTCGTGATAGCGACCAGCGTCTTTCCGATCATCTCTTCCGGTTCATACCAGGGATGGATTCCACTCAATATTACGCGATTTTCCCCACTTCCGTCGTCTAAAACGAACTTTAGAAGCTTTTTGCTCTTCGGAACGGCCTCACATTCGAGCACTTTCACCGCTCGGAAATCACTCTTTGAGAAGGTTTCAAAGTCGACCTGATCCTCAGACAGAGGCTCGATCAACACGTTCGAGAGGTCGATTCTTTCCACCGGTTCCACCTCATCCGGCTGCTGCGCAGCCACCTGTCTCGCTTGCCAGCTCGGTCGGTGCTTCTGCTCCGTAGAGGTGTCCCCCGGACACCCGCACCCCTCAAGGGGAAGCCCTTGGGAAGCTGCTCCAAGGCTATCAAGGATTGATTTTTTGTTTCCATATTAGTTTTCCTATAAACACTATCCGGGCATTCTCATAATCGTATGTGCAGGTGGAAAGCGCCAATACAGAGTCCTCACTGTTCAGCTCCGGCTCAGTACAATAGATACTGTTTGCCTTCAGAGTTTCCTGCCACTGGCTGTTGTCTGCAGGAATATCATAGAACGCATCATAAGCACTGACAACAGAAAGCGCATAAAAATCAATACGGTAAAGCTCCTCCTTTGTGAACAGCCAGCCATAACGATGCTTGTCAAACTCTTCTCGCTGTCTTAAATTTCGTATGTAGCCGAACATACCGCTCTGCATATTATGTCCATACAGGATATTCAGAACGTCAGAGAAATCCGCTGCACACCGATATGAAAGAAAGATCGACCCGGACTGATTATAACTGCCGTCCGGTGCGCGGTGCAGATAATATTGATCATCTGTTCCCTGAACGATAGGATAATCTATATCAGAATCGGCTATATAGATCCAGCCTATAAGATCACTGCTGTAACGGGCTGCCTTTTGCATTTTTCCCGTTATCTCATTCACTTTCTGCTCAGTGATGAACGGAACAGAAGCATCAGACTCGGATACCTGTGTATGACTGTTTTCTTTTTCCTCCGAACTTTCCGACACTTCTTTTTCATGGAATGTATTATCAGACACTGTCTCTGTTGCGGAAGGCGGAACAGATGAACTGATCGTTTGTGAAGATTCGGAGGCGCTGCGCTTCGTAGAATGTATGCAGTACTTTATAACCAAACAGAACGCCAGAGCTGCCAATAATGCAGCAGCAACCCAAAACCGAACAGATTTTACCATATATATCACCGGATAGATTTCTGTCTCCCCCTGCCGTTTCCGCAAGAGGAGACAGAATTGTTGTTTTTACGATTTAAAAGGCTTTACTTTGCGTTTATTTCTCAGATCTTGCTTTTGCTGTCAGAGCTTTTCTTGTTTCTCATAACCAGAACAAGCAGACCTACACCCGCTATAGTGATAAATACAAACGGTGCGATGTTGAACAGGAATCCTGTTACGGAGACGCCCCTGAGCGTACTGGTAAACACGATCTTATCCGTTGTGGAGTTAGTTTGAACACTATATTCAGCATCCAATTCTGCAGTGCCATTGTTTCCCACAGCAAGGGATTCGCCGGTATTGTTGACATCATCTTTCAGCGTAAGAGAAGATCCGTTACCTGAGGCAGAAACTGAATATCTGTCGTCGGTATCATTTGTTTCTGCTGCCTTGAGCTTCGTATTAGCGGGGAGACCTGTGATAACGATCTTGTCGCCGCTGCGGAGTCGGAGGTCATTTGCAGGATTGGCAGCGTTTCCGTCAAGCGTCCATAAGCCGGCGTTTGAAAGACTCGTGTTTACTGCTGTCTGAGGATCACCGTCCTTTGTGATCTGATAATAGAAATCAGCCTGGGAGGTCACAATGCTGTTTGACAGCTCAACCTTGAAGGGGAAGTTGTGCAGTTTATCAGCAAGGTCGCCGGCCGTCTCGTGTTTGACTTCCACATTGTAGGTGTGGTATGTGTCGGAGTTCAGATCAGCTAGTAAAACAGTCTGTTTACCGTATTCCGCTGCATTCTCGGATTCTGTGTCAAAGCCGGTGATCTTGATCGATTCAAACGGGGCCTCCGCATTATAAATCAAAGAAGTATTAGCCTGATCTCCTTTATCCTTCAACATTACATAGCCGTAGATTTCCAGTCCGCTCGCTTCGTCGTTGTACTTCGTGTATACGTCAAGAAAGATCGAACTATCTGCCCCCCCTCTCTGGATCCCCGAAGAGGTCAGTGCAGCGTCGGTTGTGACATCCTCGATCTTGTAGCGGTACACGCCGGGCCCATTGTCCTGCTGACCATCGTTGTCGACATCGTAGATTTTGCCGGCATCCACGGTGATCGTCATAGAGCTGCTTACTTTCTTTGAGAGATTGATGATCGTATCAGTATTCTTGTTTGTATCGTGCAATTCCGAATCATTGTTGTGCTCATCGTCTGCAGCGCCAAAAGAAATGCTTCCTTCTACCTTATCTTTGGTTTCAGGAACATCACTTGATGTAGAAAGAGCTTCAATGACACCCGGTCTTACCGCAAGAATGACCGGGTCACCTCCCGCATTTTGTGCAGTGACCGTTGCATTTGTAACATTTGCCTCTGTGATCTCATAGGAGTAAGTAACATTCGGCGAGAGGATCTGACTGCCGTCCGCATTGAACAGTACAATATCCTTATTCACGGTAACAGTCGCAGCAGATGCAGGAGTTTCAAACTGTTTTGCAGGGATATTACCGGCAGTAGGCGTATCTACCGCATAAACGCTTGTACCTGAGGCTGTTAGCGCAGCAATGGTAAAGATCGTCGCTGTTGAGGTCAATGCTTTTTTGAGTAAACTCTTTTTCATAAGTTTCATCCTTTCATAAGTAAAATATGATTTGATAAACGGCACTATACGGCGCCGTAAAGCTGCATGTGCGGCGGAGACTAATTCTTTTGGGCTTTGGGGCTTTTTATTTTTTTAATATACTCTCGTTTCATTTTGTATCACCTCCGTAACTCGGTTTATTCTGATCCTCTTCGCTGATCTCTGGCTCTTCGGGAAGCTTTCCTCTGTATCGCAGACAAATGAAATCAACGATCAATGCCGCTGCGGCGATCAGTATCATCAGCCACGTCCATCTGTCGCGTATTACCATCCGTCCCATAACATCCTCTGTTATAAAAAATACAGCTGTCGAAATGATCAGCATACCGATCTCAAACCAGACGCCGATATGCCCTTTTCTTATAAAGCTGCAAAGATCCCTGATGGTTTTTTGTTTGTCCTCTTCATCCTGCTTCTCATCATTTT
>OMSP01000217.1 GCA_900313775.1 uncultured Eubacteriales bacterium | reverse complement strand
TGCTTGACGCTGTTCTTGACCTTGGTCAGCACCTGGGTATCGGTCTCGCTGCCCGCGGTCAGACCGGAGACACAGATCGCATCCGGCTGATTGTTGAACTCGGTCGACTTGGCGATCTCCTCGATCGGACGGTCGGCCAGATACTTGGCAGCCTCCGGTACGATGTTGAAGAGAAGCTTGATGTCCTTGCCGCCGATCGCCATCTGATGGCGGACAGTATTGCCGACATCGGTGTTCCAAAGGCCGAAGTCGGAGGCATAGACGCCGGAGATGATCTCGCGGATGAACTTGCCCTCAACGGCCTTGCACAGATCGAGAGACGCGATCGGATCCCAGAGGCAGTTGACGCCGTAGGGAACGGTGATCTCGTTCTTGAGCTGGCCGATGACATAACCCATCGCACCGATCGTGATCGGCTCGACCTTGGTCAGATAGGGAAGAGAAAACTCGTTGGAGAACATGATGCCGTCCACGCCGCCTTCCTGCAGAGCGTGCAGATCTTTTCTGGCGCAGTCGATGACATATTCCATGCCCTTTTCCTCATCGTAGTGCGGGTCGCCGGGCATAGCCTGCAGATGGCACATAGCGATGATCGGTTTCTTGACGCCGAATAATTCTTCCATCCAATTCATGGTATATCTCCCTTCTGTATCTGTGGTGTAAGCCCGGAAACGGGCGGGTTGATTTGTCTATTTACGGCTTAACCTTACCATAGAGGAGATTCAAAATCAACTAAAAAATCATAAACAATCAAAAAGCTAAAAAATGTTTCATTTTTTATTGTCATTGAGCCTCTACGTATGCTATATTTTAGATGTGTGGGGAGATTCAGGAGGATATATATGGGTGTTCGGCTCCCTGTCTTTGGCGTATATGAAAAAGCGCTTCACAAAGATCCCTTTGAAAAAATGTTTGACGATATCCTGCGCGTCGGATACGACAGTCTCGAGTTCTCGGTCGACGGCACCGATGAACGGCTGGCGAGACTCGACTGGAGTCTCGGCGAGATACATGCTGTCCGGCGGGCTGCTGAGGAGCGGTCCGTTCGGATCATGACGCTCTGCCTGTCCGGTCACAAGCGCTTCTCGATGGGCAACCCCGATCCGGAAAAGCGGGCCCGGGGGCTTGAGATGATGGAGAAGGCCCTGCGCCTGGCGGCGCATCTTGGCGTGCGCATCATCCAGTACTCAGGCTTCGATGTCTTCGAGGATGAGCTGCGCACACAGGACACTCACGACTGGTATGTGGATAACACATACAAAGCAGCGCGGATGGCAGAGAGAGCAGGCGTGATGCTTGCGATCGAGCCGGTCGAAGGGCATTTGCTCACCGTGAAGGACACGATGGAAGTAGTCGATCTGATAGACTCGCCGTTTCTGACGGTCTATCCGGATCCTGCCAATATCCTCTCGCTCGGCGTGGATCCGCTCACCGACCTGCCATACGGTAGGGGCAGGATCACCGCAGTGCATATGAGGGATTCGCTGCCGCGGATCTACGATGCGACGATACCCTTCGGCACCGGTGATCTCGATTTTGACGGAGTGTTCAGAACGCTGGATGAACTGTGTTTTGCCGGTCCGTTCATTGTGGAGATGTGGAATGAAGACCGCGAGGATTATATCGAATATCTGATCCAGGCCCGTGAGTATATGACGGAGAGCATCCGCCGCACGGGATTCGGACAGTGGTAGAGAGGTAGCGTATGTTTGAGAGAGAAAAAAAGCAGGTATTGGATACGGCGCTTGAGATCAAACGCTGCGGGCTCGTGTCGCTCTCAGGCGGAAATGTCAGCCTGCGGGCAGGAGACGGGCAGTATCTCGTGACGCCCTCAGGCATGATCTACGAGGAGATGGTGCCGGACGATGTCTGTCTGATAGATGATGACTGCCGTGTGATCGAAGGGGAGAGGAAACCGTCCTCTGACGCGAGCGCCCTCGTCTATATGTTTCAGCATCTGCCGGTCAACGCGATCATCCACACTCATCAGCCCTGGGCGACGGCCTGCGGGTTCCTCACCGATGAGCTGCCGGATTTTCTTGTGACGATTATGGACGCCTGCAAAAACCCGGTCAAAGTGGCGCCGTTCACACCGTCCTCGGCGATAGGCATGGGAGAGCTGGCGGTCGAATACACCGATGATTCACTCGCTGTGATCCTCAAGCACCACGGCGTCGTGACCTACGGCAAGGACCTCGAGGAAGCTCTGTTTGCAGCGGTCTATCTGGAGGAGTCGGCCAAGACTTTTGCGATCGCCAAAGCCATGGGGGCGGAGATCCCTGCGCTTGATCCGGAGCTGATCGCTAAGGAGAAGGCCGGTTGGGAGACATACGGACAGTAGGGGGGTAAGGAATGAAGTATTTATTGGGTTTAGACAACGGCGGGACCAAGACTAAATGTGCAGTCTACGATATCGAAGGCAACGAGCTGAGTGTGGCTTCGCAGAATCTCCCTCTGGACACTCCTCATGTCGGATGGACTGAGAGAGACCCCGGCAAAGTCTGGCAGGCCAACTGCGAGGTGATCCGTCAGGCCGTTGCAGATGCCGGTATCGATCCGGCCGATATCATAGGGCTGGGGCTGACCGGCTACGGCAACGGAGCCTGTTTTGTCGATGAAGAAGGCGTGCCGGTTTATCCCTGTATCGTCTCGACTGACTCGCGGGCCAACGGATATCTCGATCAGTGGGAGAAAGACGGCACGATGCAAAAGGTCTATGAACTGACCTATCAGAAGATCTGGGATGCGCAGCCGGCGGCTTTGATCCCCTGGTTCAGAGACAATCGGCCGGATGTGCTGGAAAAGACGCGGTACACGCTGGACATGAAGGATTATATCCGCTTCAGGCTGACCGGCGAGCTCGTCAGCGAGATCACCGCGGCCTCCTCCGGCTGTCTGATGAATATCAAGACACTGGAATTCGATAAAGAAATATTTAAGTTGCTTGATATAGAAAAATATTTCGGCATCAATCCTCCCTATGTGGGGAGTACCGATATCTCAGGACGGATCACGAAGGAGGCCTCCATCTCGACAGGGATCCCGGAGGGCGTGCCTGTCTCCGGCGGTTACTTCGACATCGACGCCGGCGCCCTGGCAAGCGGTGTGCTCGATGAACAGACACTCTGCTGTATCGCCGGCACCTGGTCGATCAACGAGTATATCTCCTCCGATCTCGAGAGCAATTACGGGAAATTCTCGAACACGGTCGGATATCTCCCCGGCTGGTATACGATAGAAGATTCTTCGCCGACCTCGGCGAGCAATCTTGAGTGGTTCCTGGACAGGTTCTACGGCAGAGAGAAGGAGGAACTCGGAGGTGCTCTGTTCAAACAGTGCGATGAGGCGGTCGACGCCATTGCTCCGGAGGAGTCGGATATCATCTTCGTGCCCTATCTGTACGCCTCGGCTACCCATCCGAAAGCCAAGAGTCTCTTCTTCGGGGTATCCGGTTATCACAAAAAGGAACACCTGCTCAGAGCGGTCTACGAAGGAGTCGCCTTCTCAACGGCCTTCCATGTGGAGCGGCTGACGAAGGGGAAAGATGTCGACTACCGGCTGGTCCGTTTCTCGGGCGGTGCAGCCAATGCGCGCGTGTGGACACAGATGTTCTGCGATGTATTGAATATGCCCATAGAGACCTTAAAGAGCGGAGAACTCTCCGCCATGGGAGCGGCGATGAGCGCCGGGATCGCCTGCGGTGCCTTTG
>OMSP01000219.1 GCA_900313775.1 uncultured Eubacteriales bacterium | reverse complement strand
TGTTTATCTCAAGAGAGAGAATAGAAGCAAATGTGGCCGTCGACCTGGTGGTCGAAGGGCTTTTGAGTTTGATAAAGGAGACGATGAAATGGCAAAAGTAGTGGATGTCCGTTTCCGCGACGGCGGCAAGACCTATCGCTTTGACGCAAACGATCTGAACCTCAAGGCGGGAGACAAAGTCATAGTCGACAATCAGAAAGGCAAGGCGTTTGCCTATGTGGCAGGCACGATGATAGAAGAGGAGGCGGAGCGCAAAAAACCGCTGAAAAAGGTCGTGCGGCTGGCGAGCGCCGAAGACTGTGAAAAGCATGAAGGAAACCGCGAGAGAGAAAAGCGGGCCTATGATTTCTGCAAGAAAAAGGTCGCCGAGAAAGAACTCGATATGAAGCTCGTCGCGACCGAGTGCGCATTTAACGGCAAGAAGATGACTTTTTACTTCACGGCAGACGAGAGAGTCGACTTTCGCGAACTGGTCAAAGAACTGGCCGCAGAATTCCACACCCGCATTGAGATGCGCCAGATCGGTGTGCGCGATGAGACGACGATCTGCGGAGGAATCGGGATCTGCGGCAGGGAGCTGTGCTGCTGCACATATCTGAACGGATTCGCTCCGGTGTCGATTAAGATGGCCAAGGCCCAGAACCTTTCCCTCAATCCGGAGAAGATATCCGGCGTATGCGGCAGGCTCATGTGCTGTCTGCGCAACGAGGCTGAGACCTACGAGGAACTCAACAAGACTGTACCCAAGATGGGAGAGAAGGTGGGCACACCCGAAGAGCTGACCGGTCAGGTCGTCTCATTGGATGTCATCCGCCAGAAGGTCAAGGTGCTGGTGGAACTCGATGAGGATAACAAGGAGATCCGCGAGTATGACGCAGCTGAACTGAAGTTTAAGCCGAGAGGCAGAAAGGGCGGCAAGGACCAGCAGGGAAAGAAAGACAAATCTGCCGAAGGACAGGGAAAGAAAAAGTCATGACCGGCAGGCTTCTGGTCTGCGCGACTCCGATCGGCAATCTCTCCGATATGAGCCCGCGCGCCATCGACAGCTTAAAAACGGCGGATCTGATCGCGGCGGAGGACACGCGCAATACGCGCAGGCTCCTCAGCGCCTTTTCCGTTGACACGCCCATGACGAGCTATCATCACTTCAACCGCGTCGAAAAAGCCCATATTCTCATTGACAAGATGAAAGAAGGTCAGACTGTCGCGCTCGTGACCGATGCCGGGACTCCTGCAGTCTCCGATCCGGGAGAGGAGCTGGTACGTCTGGCCCACGAGGAGGGGATCCCCGTGGAGGGCATACCCGGGCCCTCGGCAGCCGTTCTTGCGCTGTCAGTCTCGGGGCTTGTGAGCGGACGTTTTGTCTTCGAGGGATTTCTGCCTCAGACCAATCGTGAAAAGAAAGCGCTTCTGGAGGAGATCAGCGGTGAGAACAAGACGATGATCTTCTACGAGGCGCCGCACCGCCTGCAAAAAACGCTCGCGGAACTGGCGGAGGCTCTCGGAGACAGACAGGCCTGCCTGTGTCACGAATTGACCAAGAAGCACGAGAGCATCGAACGGGCACTGCTGTGCGAACTGGCGGAGCGATATGAAAACAAAGAAGCGCGCGGAGAGTATGTCCTGCTCATCGAAGGCAAGGACGCGCAGCAGATCGCGCGCGAGGAAACGGCCCGCTGGGAGGAAGTGCCGCTGACAGAGCATATGGAGCATTACCTCGGACAGGGGATGGATAAAAAAGATGCCATGAAGGCCGTTGCAGCCGACCGGCACATCCCCAAGCGTGAAGTGTATCAGGCGTTATTGGAAGGCAAAGAAGATGATATTTGACACTCATGCACATTATGACGATCACCGCTTTGACGAGGATCGCGAAGAGGTGTTGAGAAGTCTGCGCCCGGCGGGCATAGGATGTGTCCTCAATGTCGGCGCTTCCTGGCGCGGAAGCGGGGAGGCTGTCGCTCTGAGCAAAGAATGGGATTTCATATATGCGGCCGTCGGACTGCATCCCGACGAGGTAGGCTGCCTTGACGAGGAGAAAATGGCGCAGCTGAGCGCCTGGACGAAAGAAGATAAAGTCGTGGCGATCGGCGAGATCGGACTCGACTATCACAACGATGTTGAGCCGCACGATGTGCAGCAGTACTGGTTCAGGCGTCAGATACAGCTCGCGCGCGAATGTAATCTGCCGATCCTGGTCCACAGCCGGGATGCCGTACAGGACACCTGGGATATAGTGAGCACGGAAGCGGCCGGCATGAAGGGCATCATACATGCGTTTTCCGCCTCGGCGGAGATGGCGCAGCGCTATATCGATGCCGGTTTTACGATCGGCATGGGAGGCGTCGTCACCTTTAAGAACGGCAAAAAGGCCAAAGAAGTGGTTGCGAAGATCCC
>OMSP01000221.1 GCA_900313775.1 uncultured Eubacteriales bacterium | reverse complement strand
CAAGAACTCCATCAAGATCATCGGCGACAACACCGACATGTATGCACAGGCATACTTTGATTATGACTCCAAGAAGTCCGGCGGCGTTACGATGTCCCATCTGCGCTTTGGCCACAAGCCGATCAAGTCAACCTACCTGATCACATCGGGCGCTGACTTTGTCGCATGCCACAAGCCCTCCTATGTACGCCAGTACAATATGGTTCAGGAGATCAAGGACGGCGGCACATTCCTGCTGAACTGCCCGTGGGATATGGAGGGTCTTGAGAAGCACCTTCCCGGACAGGTTAAGTCCTATATCGCGAACCACAACATCAAGTTCTACACGATCGACGGTGTCAGGATCGGTATCGAGGTCGGCATGGGACCGACACGTATCAACACGATCATGCAGTCCGCATTCTTCAAGCTGGCTCAGATCCTCCCGGGCGACGATGCAATTGAACTGCTCAAGGATGTTGTATCTAAGAAGTATAAGCGCAAGGGCGATGATGTCGTGGCTAAGAACTGTGCCGCCATCGACGAAGGCGCAAAGCAGGTCGTCGAGGTTCAGATCCCCGATTCCTGGAAGGATGCTCCGGATGAAGGCCTTATCAACCCGAAAGCGAAGGGTGACCGCCAGGATGTCCTTGATTTCGTTCAGACCATCCAGGTTGCGATCAACCATCAGCAGGGCAAGGAACTTCCGGTCTCCGCATTCGTCAAATATGCTGACGGCTCCACACCGTCCGGCGCATCTGCATTTGAGAAGCGCGGTATCGCGGTCAACATCCCGGTCTGGAAGGCAGAGAACTGTATCCAGTGCAACCGCTGCGCGTATGTCTGCCCGCACGCTGTTATCCGCCCGCTGGCTCTGACAGCTGACGAAGCAGCCAAGGCTCCGGCAGGAACCGAGTGCCTCGATATGATCGGCATGCCCGATATGAAGTTCACGATGACCATCTCCGCTTACGACTGCTCCGGCTGCGGTTCCTGCGCGAACGTCTGCCCGGGCAAGAAGGGCGAGAAGGCTCTGGTCATGGAGAACTTCGAGGAGAACGGCGGCAAGCAGGAAGTCTTCGACTTTGGTACCGAGATCCCGGTCAAGCCGGAAGTCGTGGCGAAGTTCAAGGAAGCTTCCGTCAAGGGCAGCCAGTTCAAGCAGCCTCTGCTTGAGTTCTCGGGCGCATGCGCAGGCTGCGGCGAGACTCCTTATGCGAAGCTCGTCACTCAGCTGTTCGGCGACCATATGTATATTGCCAACGCGACAGGCTGCTCCTCCATCTGGGGCAACTCCGCACCGTCCACACCTTACACGGTCACTCCCGAGGGCAAGGGTCCGGCTTGGGACAACTCCCTGTTCGAGGACAACGCCGAGTTCGGTTATGGTATGGCACTCGCTCAGAAGGCACTGCGTGCCCGTCTGAAGGAGGATGTCGAGAAACTGGCTGATTCGGCTGATGGCGATCTGAAAGAAGCTGTCGGCGCATGGCTTGATACATTTGACGATGGATCCAAGAACGGCGCAGCGACAGACGCTCTCGTAGCGGCGCTCGAGAAAGCGGGCGACTGCGATGTGAAGGCCGATCTTCTGAAGAACAAAGACTTCCTGGCCAAGAAATCCGTCTGGATCTTCGGCGGCGACGGCTGGGCATATGACATCGGCTTCGGCGGACTTGATCATGTCATCGCCAGCAAGGAAGATGTCAACATCCTCGTATTTGACACCGAGGTGTACTCCAACACCGGCGGTCAGTCCTCCAAGGCGACCAAGACCGGCGCCACCGCTCAGTTCGCGGCAGGCGGCAAGGAGACCAAGAAGAAGGATCTGGCCAGCATCGCCATGAGCTATGGCTATGTCTATGTTGCTCAGATCGCGATGGGCGCGGATTACAACCAGACCGTCAAGGCTATCGCCGAGGCGGAGGCATATCCGGGACCGTCACTGATCATCGCCTACGCTCCGTGTATCAACCACGGTATCCGCAAGGGTATGGGCAAGGCCATGACAGAAGAGCAGCTCGCGGTCGAGTGCGGATACTGGAACAACTTCCGCTTCAACCCGGGTGCAGAGCCCGGCAAGAAGTTCACGCTCGACTCCAAGGAGCCGGCGGGCGATTATCAGGAATTCCTGAACGGCGAGGTCCGTTACAGCGCCCTGATGCGCTCCAATCCGGAGAAGGCCAAGAGACTCTTCGCGATCAACGAGCAGGAGGCCATGGATCACTACAAGTACCTCTACAAGCTCAACGCTCTGTACAACGAGGACTAAGATCCGGTTGGCGATCAGTAAAAAGTCAGTCATTCTGCAATCAAGCAAATGGGAAGCGGAGGCTTATGCCTCCGCTTCTTTGTATTGCGAGATATTTTCCAAAGAGTATTATTCGTCGGATGCGTGAGCAATGCATTTGCTCCATTGGCATTCTTTTCAGACAACCGGCCGGATCGACGAGCTGCCAGGCTGTAAACCACCGGCCGGTCCGAGATGAGAATCGACAGCCTTATATGATATGCGCAACGGAGTGTGGCTGTCAGATATGCGGATATCCTATATCATTTGCAAATGAAAAAACAGTCGATTTTTATCGACATTTTCCGACATTTTTCATCACTTGGAGAAAGGGCAGGTTTTTTCGGCTACAGACGGATAATCTGTGCGCGCGAACAGATTGCGCGGCGAGTATGTGTTTGATACAATTCATATATAAACAGAGGATAAGCTGGAAAGTGGATCTCAAGCAGATACAAGATACAAAAGAGTATTTGCAGCACAAAATAGTATTTGCAAGACAAAGATCTTAAGCAGTTTAAGACATAAACAGAGCTCATGCAGCGTGACAGATCCAAGGTGGAACAAGACATAATTTGATAGCGTTTCAGACAGATCTCAAGGAGGCAAAGACATGGGAAAGACAGATGTCATACTGATGATGGCTGACGGACTGGAGGAGTGTGAGGCACTCAATACACTCGATGTGCTGCGCCGCGCCGGAGTGGATGTCGCGACGGTCAGCATTAACGGCAAGAAACATGTCGTGGGATCGCATGATATCGGTATAGACTGCGACATGGATCTGGCTGAACTGCTCGCTGATACGTCCACTGCCGAGGTGGCGGCCGACCTTCAGATGCTGATCCTGCCGGGCGGCATGCCGGGAACGAATAATCTGGGCGACTGTGCACCGCTCGTCGGTCTGATCGGAGAGATGAACAAGCAGGGGAAATGGCTTGCGGCCATCTGCGCGGCGCCGATGGTATTTGCTCAGACAGGCGTGCTGACCGGACATGAGGCCATTTGCTATCCGGGCTGCGAAGGCGTGCTGGAGGAGAACGGCGCGACCATCAAGACGGAGGCAGTCGTCGCAGACGAAAACTTCGTCACCAGTCGGGGCTTAGGCACGGCGATCTCATTTGGTTTGACCCTTGTGCGCGTGCTTATGGGTGAACTCAAGGCGTATGAAGTGAGAGATTCCATTGT
>OMSP01000273.1 GCA_900313775.1 uncultured Eubacteriales bacterium | reverse complement strand
GAAGCGCTGAGCTTCATCTCTTTTCTCATAATATTACGCATGGAGCTCACCCCTTTCCAGCCTCAGCATCGTATCTTCGAGACTCTCTCCCTCTTCGGAGTAGTGACTTGCGAAATCCGCTTTCGGCATCGCGGCGATGATCTGACCGTGAGAGATATATACGATATCATCCGCACATTTCTCAATATCGGAGATGATATGAGTCGAGAAAAAGACCGCCACCCCGTCATCTTTCAATGCCGTGAACACATCCAGCAGCTCGCTGCGTGAGAACGGATCAAGTCCGCTGGTCGGCTCATCGAGGATCAGCATCTCCGCCCTGTGTGAGAGAGCCATGAGTAGATTGAATTTCACCTTCATTCCTTCCGATAATTGCAGCGGTGTCTTCGTATCCTCCAGCCCGAACATATCCATATACTTGCGGTAGGCTCCGTCGTCCCATGTATCGTAGAACCGCTTGACGATGTCGACGATATCGCGGATTTTCTTTCTCGGATACCAGTTGACCGTACCCGTTGAATACCCGATCCGCTTCTTGATATCCATCTCATTTCCAAGCAGCGGTTTGCCGAAATAATCGACTTCGCCGCCGTCCGGATGGATCAGATTGAGCATAGCCTTGATCGTTGTCGTCTTGCCGGCGCCGTTTCTGCCGATAAAACCTGTGATCCGGCCTGCATTCACTTCGAATGATGCTTTCTTCAGTTCAAACGACGGATATCTTTTGACAAGGTCCCGCACTTGTGTTACCGCGTTATCACTCATCTTCATCACCCTCATCTTCCTCGTTGAAAGCCACAGAGAACAATCCGGACATAGCGCCCTTGGGAGGTATCGCGATGCCTCGTTTCTCATCGCCGAGAAGCAGCAGGGTGTCTCCCGGATTGATGTCAAATACTGCTCTCGCCTGTTTGGGGATCACGATCTGCCCCTTTTCACCGACCGTGGCCGTCCATGCGTATTTGCCTTTCGGAATTCTTTTGTTTTTAGATGGTAATTTCATTTTCACACCCTCCAGTAAGTATGATTTGTATAACTAATCATACTCCGGCCGACATGGCATGTCAATAAGAATACATTATTTTGAACAACAGGAGATTTTCGCTTATAATCATGCTAAAGGGCTATGAACTGATAACTGACAGAAGGTAGTTGAGATATGGGGCGATTTAAAAAACTGCTCTCGCGGGGAATAGAGATGTTTCAGCAAAACAATATGTCTGTGTATTCAGGCTATGCGACGCTGTTCATCGTGATATCACTTTTGCCCTTCATCATACTGATCATCGCTGTCGTAAACATGCTTCCGTGGTATTCGGCAGAGGATGTGGCGGATATCCTGTTTAAGATCATGCCGATCCTGAAGTCCGTCAAGGGCCTGATAGAAACCATATTGACAGATCTCAGGGATCAGTCCAGCGGACTGCTGGCCTCGGCGGCTGCCGTGACTACTCTGTGGTCAGCCAGCAAAGGGATCTTTGCTATTCAGAAGGGACTTAACCAGCTGGATCACAGGGCAACTGAAAGAGGAACAGAGAAACCTGACACCGCAGAAATCGCGGCTAAAGGCAAAGGTTATATCAAAAATGCTGTGAGACGTCTGCTCTTCACTCTCATGCTGGTGATCCTGATCCCCGCTTTGCTGGTAATGGAAATTGTGAGCGCCACATATTTTCGCGTCAGTATGCTGCTCATTATCCTGTTTGCATTCCTGGTGATTCTGCTTGTCTACGCAATGCTTCCTGCAAAGCACAGGACATTTAAGAGTCAGCTCCCCGGGACATTCCTCACCTGCATATGCTGGTTCGCATTTTCCGAGCTGTTCGCCTTCTTCATCCCAAGGATCTACCGCGCCTCAAATCTGTACGGGTCCCTGGCATCTGTCTTTTTGGTCCTCTTGTGGCTTCGGTATATTGTCATGATCCTCTTTGCCGGCGGCGTTCTGAATCGCACGCTTGAAGAGATTCGGGAACAATAAAAGCTGCAATTTCTCGTGCTGTCTATTTTCGAATAAACTGCTCATCTGCTGCATTTCCGTCTGCGCTTATAAAACGCTCGACAGTCATATGCAGATCATATTTTTCCCGGAGCGCCGCAATGGTTGCCATCATAGGTGAAGCATGATGAACGTCAAGCGCTTCCTGACTCTCCCATGCGTCGATCAGCAAAACCGTCTCCGGATCGTTTATGGGAACGTAATACTCATATCTGATGTTCCCCTCTTCTGCGCGGATCGCGTCGACTGTGCCGCTTTTTTTCATTTCCTCGGCAAACTTGCGCGCGCTGCCGTTTTTACCTGTGTACCGCAAATTCACTGTTAATGCCATATGCCTTTCCTTCCTCTCATTCCATCAAGTAAGTTGTAATTATTTTCTTCTGATCCTTCAAGACAAATGTCAGAACGTCTCCCAGCGCTATCAGACCGACAGTCAGTCCTTATCCCGTGACATCAACACTACGCACTCCACATGGCAAGAGTGGACATTATGAATGTCAAAATCGCCATGTCCGTCATTGGAAAATTATCAAAGTGATCCTATCAGTAATAGGGAAATTGTCCACCGACAAACTGGAATTTGCGTGTGCCTTTTTCTATAATTTGCTTACAAATCTTTCAATTAGATTATTGATCTGCACTGGCTCATCTGTATTTGAGTTATGCCCGGCACCCTTGATCCATTCTAATTTTATTCCGGATCTTTTATTCCACTTTTTATTGTATCTGATACATGATCCCGCATGATCTTTATCCCCGCATATCAGCAAGGCCGGGCACTTTATCTCATATGGAAGATCTGCTTCGATTGCTTCTGCAAGTATACGAAATCCATGACCGGCAAGCCCGGCATATCTTTTCTGCTCTCCGTCATATGTCATCATCATGCTTTGCATCAGCGTTCTGCCGTATTCGGATTCTGACACACCGTTGATGCCCTGCTTCAGAAGCAGTTTCCACGGATAATG
>OMSP01000223.1 GCA_900313775.1 uncultured Eubacteriales bacterium | reverse complement strand
TGATTGCCGTTTGATACATTTTCACTTGTAGAATAATGAGACATTCCCGTGGCTCTGTACCACATATCCTGGTAGCTTTGATTCGAACTCGCAGGATTATTTGACAGATCGCTGTCACAATACAGATACTTAAGTTTGCTGGTATAATTCCTGCCTGTATAACACATACGGTACATATAATTCACTTTACTCAGATCCCAGCCGGTAATATCGACCGTTTCGAGACTCGAGTTGCAGTAGAACATATAACTCATATTAGTCAGACTTCCCAGAGTCCAGCCGCTCAGATCCGCCTCCTTCAAACCACTACCATAAGCAAACATATAATATGTGGATGTGAGATTCGGCACATTCCAGTTTCTGGCGTTGATCTTCGGTGCACGTGTATAATAGAACAGGTATTGTACATTGGGCGATGATGCGGTAATATTCCAATTGTCTGCATTGATCACATCCACCTGCACATTGCCGAAGAAATCGGCTGACCAGAATGATCCGGAACCCATGCCCTCTACTGTCCAGTTATTCATATTGAGTGTTTTACAGATAGAGTAATTACCGCCCCAGAAACTATTGAAGTTCGAAGACGCATTGATCTTCCAGTTGTTGAGATTGATAACAGCGTCCTCATTTCTGGTATAGTAAAGCATCTCAGAAGCACTGGTGTTTCTCATGTCCCATCCGTCCAGATTCAAACTGTTAAAACTCGCGTACATGAACATGTCTCGTGTATTTGTCACATTGCTCATGTTCCAATCCTGCAAATCCAATTCATCAAACTGAGCATATTGGAACATGTATTGCATCGATGTGATATGACTTATATCCCAACCGGTCCACACGAGTTCCTCGAACTTCGCGCTTTGGAACATGCCCACCAGATTATCCGCGCTCTCAAACTTCCAACCTGAAATATCCAGCTTATTAAACGTGCTGCCCGTAAACATGTGACAATCCTGAACATTTTGCATATTGTATCCGTTGTTATATTCTCTTACATTCTTAACTTGTGATACATCCCAGTCACTCAGATCAAGATCATCAAATTTGGAATACGAGAACATATAGTTCATGTTCGTCACCTTGCCGGTATCGAGACGGATCGCGCTCACTCCGGTCAGATCTGCACTGTTGAACATATATTGCATATTCTGAACGTTTCCGGTATCAGTCTTGAATTTGACTTCGCTCACTCCGGTCAGATCCGCGTTTGCAAACATATACTCCATGTTGATCACACTCGAAGTATCCCAGTAGGGCAGATCAACCTTGTCAACGCAGCGGCATCCGTAGAACATATAACTCATGTCAGTCACATGACTTGTATCGAAGTACGCCTCTCCGTGCATATCGGCGAGGTTATAACAATTGGCAAACATATATGCCATATTCTTTGTCTTCGCAGTGCTGATATTCTCAAAAATGATTTCTTCGAGCTGATATATGCTCTCGAACATATGACTGCTGTTCGTATTGGTGTACATCAGATCATCAGAAAGGACATACATCGTAAGTCCGTCTCCCTCCTGCTGCAGATACCCTCTGATACTTCCGATAGATTTTGTATCCATCACGACATATTTGCCGGTCGCCTTATCGGCATAGTCCGATGTTTTTCCAAAGACGATCTTTGTCAGTGGTCCGTTCAGCCCTCTCTTTTCATACAGCTGACTGACAGCATTGACAAAATCGGCCCGGATCATATCAGAATGATTCTGTTCATCAGCATCTCCGGTAAGGAGCATGTCAGCGCTGTTTCCATCCGTAACAAGCCGTCTTGTGACTCGCCATCCCGACGGATCAGGTACTGTCACCGTTGCGCGCTCTCCTCCATTGAGCGTCAGATGACCGTCGGTATCCGTGACACCGGTGCGCAGGACATTGCCTTCGGCATCATAGACAGTATAGCTGAGACCTGCTCCGGGTACGTCCACCTTATTGCCTTCGCTGTCCATGATCATAGTGAGAGTAAATTCATACTCCTTATCTGGCGAATCGCCGAGCACAACATTGATATCCAGCTTGCCGTTTGTAGCCAGACCCTCTTCCTCTGTAGTGATCGCAGTGACATGATAAGGCCATGCATTGTCCTCCGTGGCCTTCCAACGCGTATCCGGCGGTACTTCGATCTTCGCATACTGTCCTCCCTGAAGAGTCAGCTTGCCCGCTGATGTGGTCACTCCCGTGCGGATCTTCTCGCCGGTCGCTTTGTCATACACTGTATAGTTCAATCCGGCTCCGGGGATCAGTATATCGTCCCGTCTCAGGTATTTATACTTCTCCAAAGTGAAAGTGAATACCTGATCCGTCTCCTCGTCAACCACTTTTTCGATCGTGAGATAAGCTGTCCCGAATCTGTTGATAAACCCGGTCGCCATCTCCGGATCAGGCGCCAATGCTGACGTGTACTTCATCTGCAAATCGGCTCTTTCTATTTGATTTCTGGTAAAGACCGGACTTGTCGTGAAAGCACTCTGCACGCCCCACTCTTCGTCAGAAGCGTCTTCCACCTCAACGACACGATAGTCGCCCTCGGACATACCTTCATAAAGATTGACCTTGACATCCCGGTCAAATGCCACATAAGCCACAGATCCTTTTGTCGTCCACCAGTAGTAATTCCAGCCTCTAGGCTCCATTTCTCCGGATTCTGAATACGGATAAAACTCCCGTGTAGTTACCAAATTGACCAATCCGTCTTCTCCGGTAGTTCCCCTGGATGCTTCTATCGGCTCTTTTCCGTCTTCTTCGTTACGGCGGGGCTGATACTGATAGCTTGTTTCTACTGACGCATCAACGGTATACGAGCCTATCGTATAATTGACATCCTCAGCCGGCACCCATGAGCCGTTTTCGTATTTCTCCACGCGCCAGACGAGCTTCTTGCCTGCCGGAACAGTGCCGCCTTCCACTCTCTTCTGAACAACAGAAGAAGCAGATGAAACATGATTGGTTATAACGGCTTCGGGAGTCTCGCCCGGCGTGCTCTCGATCGATATCTCCTTTTCAGTCGGATTGATCATAAAAACATGCGAGGCGTATTTGCCTGTCCCGATGACCGAACTCTGAGGATTCTCTTCAGTCAGCTTGTAGTCCATATTAGCGAAATCAAAGATGTCGCCGTAGTATCCTATCGCCATCGGATGAATCGTCAGAACGATATAGGCATCATTACTGCTGAAGTCGATGAAATAACCTTGTTTGTACGAACCGGTGTCCGGATCATAAATACGCTGACCTGTCACCGGATCTATAAGGTCTCTACTATTATAGGAAGCGTTATGCGAAGCCACGACATACATATAATTTTCAAGAGAACTTTCAAACCTCACAGTTGCCCCATTCATAGGACCACTGATTTCAGAATCCGTATCATCGATCAGTTGCTGTGACAATGAGTCGTCACCGACCCACTGTTTGCGGATGACCAGGAAACCGTCTTTGCCGTTGATGAAGCCGGCAGAATCCGTTTCGCCAAGGACTCCGCTAATATACTCTGAATAACCCGGATCATCCTCGTTGACCGTCTCTTCAGCTAAAGCAGGTGAGATCGGCGGATAATCACTATCCGCTTTCTCCCGGACGCGCCAGAGAGCCCCCTCTTTTGCCAGTGAATCGAATCGAGCCGTCTGATTGTCCTTGATTTTGAACTGACCGTCCGTATCTGTCTTGAGAGGCACTTCCTGCTTGCTGTCATCCTCTTCGGTCGTCTGACCGTCCTCATAGTTGTAAACTCTGCGGCCTGCCTCATACAGTGTATATTCCCTGCCGGCAACTGGAGCATATTCCGGTTCAGCCCCTCCCGAAGGAGCCTGAGCCATCTCCAGAACCATAGTGAATTCTTTTTCTACTGCAGCACCCGGATCGGATTTGATGACAGATTTGCTGACTTCCAAATCGCGATAGAGCCATTTATTGACAAATGCTGCTTCTCCGGCAGATGCATAGACAGGAAGAGTGACTTCTGCTTCACCCGTCGTATTCTCGTAGCATTCGGCTAGTTCGCCTTCCAATACTTCTTCCACAATGATCTTGCGGCCGGCCTTGAACTGCCTGTCTTCAGGATCATTGCGAACATATATCGTCTTACCGGCACAGGCTGCTGTGATCGTGCCGTCGTCGTTGGGCTGATGCCATTCGTCTGCTTCATCCACTCCAACGATCTGCCACTCGAATTTTGTGATCTGACCGGACTTGTTACCATCCGCGTCCGTCCCATACAGCTTGAAAGTGAACTCTGTGTCTGAGACATCGTGTCTTCCGTTGCCCTTGACAGTCTTGGTGATCTTAAGCTCTTTCCATTTATAATTGTTGGTCACCTCCATGACAACTCCGTTGACAGTGACTTCTTTTGTCACGGAAGGTGTCCTGCAGGTCCAGTCAGAGGTCTCGGAATAATACTCTTCCAACTCAGTAACTGTGTACTTGATCCCCGCCTCTTCTGCACGGAAAACAATTACTTCACCGGGATAGATATCAAAAACACCGTTTGAGTCGGTCTTGAGTTCACGCACTCCCTGCGGCTTGACCTTCGGCGTCTCCAATGCACCATAAAGCTTATGTCTGGCATCCTCGATGATCTCGGGATCTCCTCCGTTCGTTATCTCTTTCTTGACAACATATATCTTCTTGTCAGCTACCGGATTGCCGGAAGCATCTGTCAAACGCATTTTGAACGGAGTTTGATTAATCTCAGTAACGTCAGCTGCAGGATAGCCTTCCACATTCTTCTTTATATACACAAGCGGGTTGAAATGATTGACTGCCAGCACATAACGTGTGCCTTCATCATCTATTTCGCCCTCCAGTTCAGAATCATCCAGCTGCCAACGCAAACTTTCTTCTTCTCTTATCTCGATCTTCTCAGCATCGATACCGCTGAATACCGCCTTCTGCCGATTTCCCAGATACAGAGATCCGGCTGCGTCCGTGGCATGTAATCCGGACTTCAGTACCCATTCACCGGCTGTGTTCTTCTCATATAAATCATATTGTTTATAGGAAAAGACTGCTTCCTGATTGCCATCCTTCCAGGTCAGATAGAACCGGAAAATATCATTCTTTCTCGCAGACGGAGCATCGTCTGCGATTTTTTTCTCCAGCTCAAGCTTTCTGGCTTCTGCTATCTTGAGCTTGCAGGAATTGCCACTGGTAAAGCCCGATGAATTAGTCCCTGTATTAAAGGAATAGAACGACGGATAATTGTATGTCCACACGGCAGTCTCCGGCATTTCTTCAGGTGCTTTCATGAAAACACTGAAAGAGATGCTGGCCATCGCGGGAAGATTGTACTCGCTGCCGTTTGCCATCTGGGATGCATCTACTGCTACCGCTTTGACAGCCGACAGATCCTGATCCCAGTCAGAGGCCTTGATCCAGCCGTTTGCCTCTGTCAAAATAGAGCTCGGATGAGCCGGATTATCGTATCCCGGCTGCTCTGCATCCCTGTTGGCATTGTAGTAAACGACCGGTTTGATTCCCAGTGCTTCCAGCTCTCCGGTGCCTACTCCCACAAAGGAGCCCGTCCAGATATCGATCTGATCACCGTTGATGCTGTCATCGAAGAAGTGAGGTTCCTTATCTCTTCGATCATAGATCGCGTTCTCCAGACGATCGAAAAAGACCACGTCCCTGAGTGAATTAGACGGATTCATATTTGTAGCGGTAAGCTTGTATTCATACTGCTGACCAGGCGTCACCACCGTACTTCGGTTATAGACTCCGAAAGGATCACTCTCTGCACGAACAAATTTCGTAGCCGAATCCTGAGTGGCCATCGCAATATCGCTAAACACGTTGGACTGCGCATAGAGAACATTGCGTGAATCCGTGATACCGTCTCCGTTGATATCTGATCCGAGCGGCTTATAATACTCCTTAAAACCATCACTGCTGACTACGACTCCGTCATCTTTGGATACCTGATCCGCCGTTCCGATGATTTCCACCGGATTGCCTTCATCATCCAGGTCAGCCGGAATATAAGCCACAATGTTGGGCTGTTCGGATGCTTCTTCATAGGTCTCATATTCACAGTACGCATCAAAAGCAACGCCGAAGCCACTGTACCACTGACCGTGATCATATTTTGACGAATCCCGACCCGTGTATACGACATGGAACTTCACAAGTGTACGTCCGCTGCCCTTATAGTTCTGAATAACATCTGCATTTGGATCAACACTGACTGAGACCTGCGCTTTGTTCCATGTGCTCTCTGCCTGAACCGATGTCGGTGAAGGCGTTGTGCTCGGCTCTGACAGCCTGCCGGCGCTTACGGTGCCGGAGGGATCAAACTGCACACCGAACGGAAGCAGATCATAAAAGATCACTTCATTTCTCTCCGGAGATGGTGTATCTTTACCGGCCTGTTTCAGATAAGGTATCGCTTTATCGCTGTATAACAGATACCCCTCTGATGCCTCCATGCGATAGCGGATCTTTGCCCGGCTGTTCGCCTGATCATTTCTGATGGTACCTGCCTTGCCGGCATGTGCCGTCTTGCTCTCACGCTTTAATCTTGCAGTCGCATTATCACGCATGAGCAGCACTCCCCAGAGATCCATGGTGTTGTCAATGAGCTCAGGCTCGCTGTAATTACCGTGCTGAGCAGTCGTATCATGGAAATAGCCATAGGACGTATCTCCGACAAATCTCTCTCCGGCGATACCTCCGATATTCTCCAGTTCCACTTCTACAGCCTTGTCCCGGAATTCTTTAAATGCCGGAGACGAACCCTTAATCGAAATATTTGTGGATATCGTGCTTCTGGTCTCGTAGTCGACTGCGTTGTGCTCGATCTTTACACGCCAAGGCTGCCGCGCGATCTGTGCCGGTGTGAATGTATAGCTGAGCTGTCCGCCTGAACTCCAGGGAACGACCGCCACCTCTTCCCAGGTATCCGTATCTGAATCGCCGAACATTGCAAATACATGCAAATCACGGTCGATCCCCTGCGTCTGATCAACCGGTGTAGTCGCGGCAGTCTCATCTTCGTAAACGTCATACCCCACATCACCGATCTGCACGCTGACGCTGTTGAAATAATAATCGTCCTTTGTGAGGATGTAATAGTTGTCAGCACCTGCCGCACCCTTCGGATAGGCGTAAACGAAATCATCCGTCGTAGTGATCTTGGTGTATGTACCGGGAATGTATGCTCCCATAGTACCGCCTGAAGAGTTGTTGATGAAATGGGTAAACGCATAGCTGCGGCAATATCCTGAAACCGAGAAACCGGAGGTAGCCAGGCTCTCATCGTCAGGTAGATTCTCATCGACTGTCAGCCAGCCGTTTAAAGTACTGCCGCCGGACTTTGAGACGCCGATAGTGTCTCCTTTGTAGGTCCATTTGTAATCAATATACCGCCAAGAGGCATAAGGATAACCGTACTGATCACTGTCTTTCTGATCGTAAGGATCAACAGTGACAGTAACATTATTGTAGAGATCCGTCTGATTGGGTATGACTGTCGATTTCGGGTATGCACTAACCACATAGAAGGATCGGTCGATCGTACGGGACTTGGAATACTGCGCTGCCCTATATTCTGTTGAAGAATAATTGGTTGCACCTGCCTGATAGGGAAGATTCAGGAAAAAGCCGTTATCGTAATAATAAGGATTGTCTTGATACAAGCTCTCATATATATCCAAATTCCAGGGTTGCGTGGCATAACCGTTCATACGCACCTGCCAGACAACATAATAGTATTCATCAAAGTGGTCGAAGAGCTTTTGATCGGTTCCCGGAATAAGCATAGTGTCAGCATTCGGAGCATATTCCAGAACCTGTTTTTTTGTATACAGACCCGGAGTGTATGCCTTCCCGGATGAGTAAGGCACTTTAGTCGTTGTCTGTAACTGAACTCTTGTGTTGACATAGCCGCTCAGCGGTGTGATTTCATTTTCATCAAGGGTCTGTTCGATCTCACCGTCTTCTCCCTGGATCGTTACATTGACAGTCGGGGAAACGGACCAAGAGTATTGATCCTCGATCTCCATGACATTGACACGATTGTAGAGGATCTGCCATGCATTTTTTGAATTAGCATCTATCTTTTCATAGTTGAAGAAGACATAATACTCTCTTCCGTCCTCACCGGTCTCTTTATAATAATTAAAGGAAGACTTCCTTGTCGGAACCGGATCATCAGGTGTGCCTTCGGGAATGCCGATATCTGACGGATACAGAGTTGTTTTCTGCTCATCGTGAAGCGGATGCCCGTACTGGATCATATCAGTCGGTATCCGGATAAGAGCTTTGCCCGCCTCGATATCAACGCTGTTGTTGAACTGCATCTGGTATTTGAGTTTGAAGTCATCGCTCTTTGAAACACTGTTTGGACTGGTCTCATTTACATAATAGATCTCATAAGTCCAATACTCGCTGTGATCGCTGGCATCAGCTCTCAGCAGCGAAGCAGCCTTCTGCATCAGAGTGGGCTTTTCCGCTTTATCAGTCCTGGCCGCTCCGGCTTCGTCTTCAGGATTATCTTTCAGTTCACTGACAGCATATTCTTTCTCTGACTCGGTACCTGTCTGTGTATCTGTATCGTCTGCTGTGTCTTCGATATCCTTTTTGTCCGTATCTTCTTTCTCAGATTCCGGTGCAGCTTCCTTCTTGTTATTTACTGTTCCCTCTATCGGGAGGAGCTCGTTGTCCTTCAGATGCTCCTTCTCGCTTCCGTTCTTGACAGTTACCTCGGGAACAAATGACCAGGACGCTTCCTCTTCGACCTCGGATATGTCGATGTCCTGATAGGATACTTGCCAGGCACTGATCGTGTTGGCGGGGATCTCTGTATAGTTGAAGAAGACGATCTCGTTCTTCTTGGTATCGATTTTGTAATTGAAGAAAGTCTTGTGTGACTTCTGTGTCTTACCGTCAGTCAGACGGGGCACACCGACAGCATCCGGAGCGATCTCCTTGCCGTCCTTCGTCTTGACAAGGCTCAACGGGACGCGCAGCTCTACTGTATTCGCCTCATAGTCTTTGCTGCTCTCAAATATAAGCTGATATTTTAATGTGAAATCGTCGGAGAAAGTGACAGAATGACCATCTTTCTGATAGAGATAATAGATGTTGGCATACCATCCGCGCTCATTGACAGCGGGGGCGTCTTCGCCTTTATATTCGATCGTTGCATCTGCGACCGTGACCGGAAGATCTCCCAGTTCTTTAACGGACATCAGATCAGACCAGGGATTATCCTCTTTTTCCGTCTTATCGTCTGCATCGCCGTCCTTGGAGGATTCGCTGTCATCCTTCTTTGTCTCAGGCTTGGCGGACTCAGCAGGTTCGGATGAAGGTTTCTTTGTCTCTTCTTTCTTCTGGACAGCAGGTTCAGAAGAATCGGACGGTTCTTCTGCGGCCGAAGGCTGAGCGCCGGCATCCGTCGTCTGTACGGTCTGCTGGTCCGGTGACCCGCTCTCTCCTTCCGCATGAGAAGCCATGCTCATCAACGGTGAATTGACTGCCAAAACCACAGCCAATAACAGAGCAAGTATTTTCCCTGCCCGCTTCACTCTTATATTCATGCCTGTCTTCCTGACCTCATCGTTTTTCTTCATAATGTCCTCTCCATATTGAAGTCCCGGTTCTCAGGTTAAATTGTCAATTCTGATGGCTGCCGATAACAGCCCATGAATACCGACTTTATATCTAATAAAGCATATCATGGAAACCAATAAAAAACAATCCTTTTCTTATATTAATTAAGAAGGATTGTTTCAAATCTGATCTGTTCAGCCACTGTTCGGACAGTCTCCGTTATTTTTCGTTTGGAGGATCATATGAAATGCGCATTTTCACCTCTCCGAAAAACAAAGAGTATATGTCGAATGCCGGCTTGTCGATCAGGGAATCGTTTACATCCATCCAATACCATTTTTTGGTCTTGGGAAGGAAGCGGGAACAGGCTTCATCCGTCGGATACGGTACCAGACACAGCTTGCGCCCGATCGTTGTCAGGCGGTTGAATCGCCGTTCGATCTCCCGGTCCTCCGTGAACATCATGGCAAACAGGTTGTCCGGGTTGACTTTTTTTCTTCTCCGGATCCAATCATCGACCGCTCTTTCGGCTGATTTGTAGTGAAGGCAGTGCAGCTCTATATCGCCCAGTCTCAGCACCGGGTGATCGCCTGCTTGCGGTTCCAAAGCATTCGGCTCCCTGAACGCGAATTCCGGCGTAAGTTCAAGATAGTATTCAAAGTTCTCGAGAAATTTCAAATAGTCTTGTTCCGTGATCCACATATTTTTGATCGGAGACAGACATTCCATCCCCAGCGCGTGGTACAGTACCCCGGCCCAGCACATCGGAGAGAAAAAGGTCATCCGGGAATTCTTTATCTCGAGATATCTGTCGAATGACAAACCCGGGATATCAAGCACCCTCCCAGGGATCAGTTTTTTACGATCGGCTCCGGGCATCTGCATATAACTCTCGATGATCTCTTTCTCGAAGGCATCACCGGCCATGATCAGGATATAGTCATGATCGATCCCGGTGACCAGTTCGCGCGGAATAAACGGATGACCGTCAAACGCCCTTATCCCCCTCGGATTGCGGCCCGTAATACCGACGACCTCTATATCACCGTGTTCCTCAAGACAGTTTAGTATATTGATCTTGCTACGGTAGACTCTCTCGTGTCCCCAGATTATTATGCGATATGGTTTTTTCATACCCTGTCAAGCCTCTTCATCCGCCGTAAAACTCTTCTTCTGCGCCTCTCCAATGAGCCGGCTTGCGATAAAAGAAGAAAGGCGGTTCCCGATAGTTACCGTACATTTTTTTCAAAAACTTATCTGCCTGTACCGGAACACGGAATTCCATTCCGTGCGACATCATCCTTATGCCTCGGCCAAACCACGATTTGTCAAAACGGATCGGCACACAGGCGTGGTATCCGTTTGCCTGAAAATAAGACCGTCCTCTTTTGTGTGTGCTCCGGCGCATAACTGCATCATACCGCCGCTGTATAAATGCAAGCGGCATATGCCGCCCAATACGGGACAGGATCTTTGCCGCTGCCACTTTGCCCCTGGCCTCCCAGCGATTGCCGGCGAAAGAACTGACTTCTCTGTGTCCCAGCGCCAAACCGTACAGAAACTGCAAAGTTCGCGTCTGCAGCCAATGTTTGAACCTGTTTTCATAAGCATCTTGTAAGATATAAAGATCCATAGCTAAATGATTATGAAGATCGGTTCTCGCCTTCTTACCCAGCCGCTCAAAGGGATCGCCGAAAATACATTCCCGCATATACACGACACGTGACATTTGATCGAGAAACACACCGTCCCCGTACTCCTCCGGAAGCACAAGGACCATACGGCCGTCAGACCACTCCGAACGAACCGCAGAGACAAACCGCTGATAATCATCAAAAGACATGGCTATGTCCAGATCATCATCCCAGGGAATCAGAGCATGATCGCGCACTAATCCGATCAATCCGCCGCAGATCAAATACCAGTTCAGATGGTATTTATCACATATCCGCCCGATCTCCGAGATAACGATCTTCTGCTGTCTTCGCAGATCGGTGATATATGTTATCAGTTCCTGACTGACATTCCTGATATCGATCGTTCCGGAAATACGGCCTGCGCTTGTGATCGTCCCGCTCATCATCACTTCCCCATTACAGAGGATTTGCCAGTTTGGCCGCTTCTCAGCTACGATCTCGGGAACTTCCAGCTCAATTCTGACGCCCTTATCATAGAGAGAGGGGTCTCTCAGACACACATGGGCATAGCAGTCCATCCAGACATCTCCTGCCCCATCCCTGACAAACCCGTAAGACAAACTTTCTCTTGGCGTTTCAGGGAAAGGCGACCCGATCCACCGATAACACCAGGGGTCGTTATCAGATACGGCTTCTTCCGAATGTTCTTCTGCCGGTCCGATGTAATGTACCTTCATGGTGAGCCGCTGCTCATCCTCAACTGCAGTCAGCTTGAGCCGGGACGCACGGACACATCGAGAGCAGCGTACGGCAAGCACGATACCGCGGCTGTCAAAGTACTCTCTGGCCGCCTGTTCAATTGTCGGTTCGCGCTCTATCATCGTCTTCTCTCATCTTCTCCTGTATGGAAGTCGTGCTTATATGCTGCGTATACGGAAAAAACTCCATCTCTGCTCCGAGTTCCCGGAGGATCTTCTTTTCCTCCTCCCAGAAGGCGTTGCCTGCATAGTCATCACCCGAGAAAAAACAGTCGTACGGCCGTTTATGCCATTCTTCCGCCTTGGAGACATAATCTCCGTCGATCAGGACGACCTCATCGACGAGACCGACAGAGCGAAGCACCTCCATACGGTCCTCCTGGGATACCGCCGGATCTTTCTTTTTATACATTCGTACAAGCTTGTCACTCAATACGCCGACCCGCAGATACCGGCAGCGCTCTTTGGCCCGCCGGATCAGGTTGACATGACCGGTGTGAAACAGATCGAACACACCCATGAGCAGTCCCACCCCGTACGGTTTTTTGCTCCAGGCCCATTGATAGATCTGCGCATGCGCTGCGCGGTCACGGTTTTTCTCAGTGAAAGAGTCTTCTCTGTGCGCATACTCTTCCCATCTGTCCGTCAGTCCAAAATGCCGCTTGATCTCCTCCAGAGGGAGCACCTGCTCGAGCTCCGGGATATGGAACCAGGTGTACCGCAGCGCGCGGTGCATGATATAACCGGCAGGACAGTCCCTGATACAGAACTCCTGATCATAATAGATAAAGTCGCCGTTCTGTCGAAATGCATTGTAGGGGATCATATCCGGATAACC
>OMSP01000225.1 GCA_900313775.1 uncultured Eubacteriales bacterium | reverse complement strand
CGTATCGCAGTGTTCCGGAAAGAGAAGTGCTTGAAACGGCGCGCAGAAAGGTGGAGGAAGGAGCCCGGGAACTGATCCTGATCGCGCAGGAGACCACGGTCTATGGCTGTGATACGTGCGGTCACAAGCGGATCGTACCGCTGCTGGAAGATCTCTGCAAAAAATCCGGAGCCTGGTGGATCCGGCTGATGTACTGCTATCCGGAGGAAGTGACGGATGAACTGATCGACTGTATGGCTGATCACCCTCAGATCTGCCGCTATATCGATCTGCCGATACAGCATGCAAGTGACAGGGTGCTGAGAGCCATGGGCCGGCGCACCGATCGGCGTCAGATCGAAGAAGTCGTAGAAAAACTGCGAGCAGCAATGCCGGATATAGCAATAAGGACAACTCTGATCACCGGATTTCCCGGTGAGACCGAGGAGGATCACAGAGAGCTTCTGGAATTCGTTGACCGCATGCGCTTCGACAGATTGGGCGTATTTACCTACTCGCGTGAGGAGGGGACGCCTGCTGCTGTTATGCCGGATCAGGTAGATGAAAGTGTCAAACAGAGGCGTCAGAAGGAACTCTATGAAGCGCAGCAGAAGATCGTCTTTGACATGAACAAATTGTTGACAGGCGGTCAGATAGAAGTGTTGATAGAAGGGCGGTTAAGTGAAGAGCCCGATACTTATGTGGGACGTACTTACAGGGACGCGCCGGATGTGGACGGACTGGTATTTGTCAAGAGCGACCGTTCGCTGGACAGCGGAGATATCTGCCGGGTGGTCATAACCGGAACAGCCGGGTACGATCTGACAGCGCAAGAAAGGACTGTATCATGAATATCAATATGAATCTTCCCAACAAACTGACAGTATTGCGGGTCCTGATGGTTCCGTTCTTTGTGCTGTTCATGTTGGCACCGTTCGCACAGAATCTAGCGGGCACTATTATTGCGTTTATTTTGTTCGTGGCAGCTTCTTTCACAGATATGCTCGACGGAAAGATAGCGAGGAAATATAATCTGGTCACGAATTTCGGCAAATTCATGGACCCGTTGGCTGACAAACTGCTTGTCTGTTCAGCGATGATCTGTCTGGTTGCTTTAAAGAGACTTCCGGCATGGATAGTCATTGTCATAATTGCCAGAGAATTTATTATCAGCGGATTCCGTCTTGTAGCTTCAGATCAGGGAGTGGTCATTGCAGCAAGTTATTGGGGGAAGTTCAAGACTGTCTCGCAGATGATCATGACAGGCCTGCTGATCCTGCATCTCGGAGACCGCATTCATTTCTTTAAAGTGCTGGAGCAGGTATTTATCTACCTTGCGCTGGTCCTCACTGTGGTGTCACTGATAGATTATCTTGCAAAGAATAAAGATGTGATCCTGAAGGGCGGTATGTAAAGAATGTCAGATCAGGTCATCGTCAGATTGATTGAAAAAGGTCTTACCATTACGACTGCCGAGTCCTGTACCGGCGGTCTTTTGGCCGGACGCATCGTCGACACTCCCGGCAGTTCTGCAGTCTTTCCCGAGTCCTTTGTGACCTATTCGAATGAGGCCAAGACGGCCCGGCTCGGCGTGAGTCCGGCGACGCTGGCAACAAGGGGCGCCGTCAGTGCAGAGTGCGCAGTCCAGATGGCTGAAGGTGCAAGAGCAAGGGCAAACACGGATTTTGCGTTGGCAACGACAGGGATTGCAGGTCCGGAAGGCGGTTCTGATGAAAAACCCGTCGGGCTGGTTTATATCGCTCTAGCCGGAAAAGACGGTACAGTCGTTCGTGAATATCATTTTTCCGGAGACCGTGACAGTGTCCGCAGCCAGACAGTTGATGCGGCTCTGGACATTCTGAATGAAGAGATTGACCGTGTTTCCGGCCGTGACGCTGTTTCGCAGATACCCGAGTCGTATCAGCAGGCTATCGGAATGAGACCTGCCAGGCAGAAGATGGCAGGATGGCTCAAGGTGCTTATCGGGCTTATCCTCGTGACGGCCGCGGCGATTTTGATCTATTCACTTACGATCCTGGCTCATAAGAGCCTTGATATCATTAAAAACGGTGAGAATCAGGAGCTGGAAGAGTATCTGAAACCGTATCTGGACGGCGGTAAGGATCAGGACAAGAAGAAAGAGAATGATACGCAGGCAGATCAGGGGATAGATTCGATCGAAGCTTATATTCAGGACGATCTGAGCTATGAGATCAAAGAAGAGAGCTTTTCCGAACAGGAGAATGAAGACAAATACCGCATCGCATTGCATGTCGATTATCCTGTCCTTAGCGGTCTGAAGCAGCACGGAGACGAGATCAATCAGACTATCCGTGATTTTGCGATGCAGACTGAGAAAGCGATCTACGAGAATCCCGATCCCGATGGCAGGCAGAAGATCCTGGAACTTGATCAGGTCTATGTGGTCGATGAGGTAGAATACAAAGTCACTTATGCGACGGATGATTTTATAAGCATAGTGTTTAATGACGCTTCCGTGTTCGGTGAGGCATCCGATCAAAAAGTTCAGGTCCGTACACTCAATATGGATCTGAGAAGCGGTGAGATCTATCAGTTGCAGGATGTCTTTGATCTGGAAAACGATGATTTCCTCAAGGCCTGGGAGAAGTCGCTCAAAGAAGAGGCGGGAACCGTTTTGGGCGATAAACTACCGGATCTGAACGCTGAAACAGACAGAGAGATCCTGAGCGGACAGGACAAAGACTATCCGAACGCTTTCTTTGTCGACAAAGCCGGTGGCGAGATCGGACTTTCACTCTGCAAAGACGAAAAAGAGGTCGGTTGGGTGACGGCACCGTTTGTCAGGGATGAATTGATCCGATATAAGACCGGAAGTGATTTCTGGAAGCAAGTGACCTGGAAATAACAGGGGGAGAAATCTGATTATGAGTTGGAGCATGTGGTGGCCTATAGGACTTTTGATACTGTCAAATGTCGCCTATCATATCTGTTCAAAGAGTCTTCCAGAGGGATTTCATCCTCTTGCTGCGACTTCGCTGACCTATCTGGTCGGCGCGGTATTTGCTTTCTTTATCTACCTGCTGATCAATCGTAAAGGGCATTTTTTCGGTGAGTTCAAACACGTCAACTGGGTGCCCTTTGTGCTTGCCGCGGCAATCGTCGGTCTGGAAGCCGGCGCTATGTATATGTACCGGGTCGGGTGGGAGATCAGTGTCGGTCAACTGGTCATGAGTGCGATACTTGCGATCGCATTACTGATCATCGGTGTCATCTTTTTTAAGGAGAGCTTCACTGTCAGTAAGGTGATAGGCATCGTTCTTTGTCTGGCAGGACTTTTCTTTATCAATCGCTAAAGACAGAGTTCGCCGTGTCATATTTATGACTGCATTCTGTGCACGAAAGGGGTGTTACAGTGCACTACGGATTTATTTGCTGTGTGCCTATACTGGTTCTTCTGGTAGGCGGGTTTGCTACCAAGCGTATTACAGAGATGCTGATCGTTTCGACTATGATCGGCTCTGTCATTATCTACAAGGCAGGCTTCTTCGGCGAGTATATCAACCTTATATACGGAGCTTTATCCAACAGCTCTTATCAGTTTATTCTTATCCTTCTGATAGGGATCGGCTCCCTCACAGCTCTTTGGGAGAAGTCCGGTTCACTGTCAGGATTCCGAGACAAACTTGGTAAATGGATGACAACGCCCAGACGATCGATACTGATCACCTGGCTGCTCACATTTGTCATGTTTATCGATGATTATCTGGTACTGCTTGCGATACCCTCAAGCATCAAAAAACTGACTGACCGGGCGGGAGTGCCGCGCGAGCATCTGGCTTATACGCTCAATGCGATGGGCGCCTCTATCTGTATCCTGATTCCCTGTACGAGCTGGTCTGCCTTTACGATCCACGAGATCGAAAAGGTCGGCATGTCCTTCAGGGATTACGTACACGCTATACCCTATATGATGTTCCCGTTCTTTTCAGTACTGGTATCCTTCCTGCTGGCTGCAGGTATACTGCCGAAGACAGGCCGGATAAAACAGGCCTATACACGCGTGCAGAACGGCGGTCCCGCACTGCCTCCTTCAGAAGAGAAAGGGGCTTCGGTGGTCGGTACCGAAAAGGCTGAAGATGAAGATGTACCGTCAGTTCCGCTCTTTAATTTCTTTATCCCACTGATCATGCTGATCGCTGTGACGATACTGTTCGACCGTAGTATAACACATGGGATCATCGCAGCACTTCTTTGTATGCTGGTGATGTATAAGCTTCAGAAACTGATCACTGTCGCTGATTTCTTCAATACGATTTTCGAGAGTATCAAGCAGATAGCGGCTATCGCCTTTGTCATACTTTTCGCCTTTATCATCGCAGCGGAAAATGAACTTATGGGATTTGCACCCTATATCATCAATACATTTACGCGGTTTATTACGCCTCAGCTCCTACCGCTTGTCGTCTTCATCATCATGACGATCGTCTCTTTTGCTATGGGAGACGGATGGTCCCTGATGCTGATCAGTATGCCGATCTTCATCCCGATGGCGAGGGAGATGGGCGTCTCAACGTTAGCCGCGCTCGGTGCGACATTATCAGGTCTCAATATCGGCGTTGTCTGCTGTCTGCAGTCGGACGCGCTGTTCATGACTTACGCCGGTACCGGCGTGCCTAATATCACTCAAATAAAAAGCGGTCTTCCCTATGTGCTTTTGGCAGGTGGGCTGACCGCTCTTTCCTATTTGCTGATCGGATTTATATGATCATTTCTTATAAGGATTCTCTTTGTCGCTTGCTTCATACATCATCGCGCGGACTTTAAGAGGAAGACCGAAGAGAGTGATGAAACCTGTGGCGTCCTTGTGGTCATAGAGATCACCGGTCGTAAAGCTCGCCAGCGACTCGCTGTAGAGCGAGTAGGGTGAGGTGGTGCCGGCTTTTATAATATTGCCTTTGTAGAGTTTGAACCTGACTTCACCCGTAACGACTTTCTGTGTCTCGGTTACAAATGCCTTGATCGCGTCGCACAGAGGAGTGAACCATTTGCCCTCATAGCAGATCTGAGCAAGCTTGTTTCCCATGTCCTTCTTTGCTTCAAGTGTAGCGCGGTCGAGCACAAGCTCCTCAAGCTGGCGATGTGCTTCCATCAGGATCGTGCCGCCTGGGGTCTCGTAAACGCCGCGTGATTTCATGCCGACAACGCGGTTCTCGACGATGTCGATGATGCCGATACCGTTTGCTCCGCCGAGTTTGTTTAGTTCGCGGATGATGTCGGCGAGCTTCATTGCTTTTCCGTTTAAGGTCTTAGGGAAGCCCTCCTCAAAAGTCATTGTGATCTCCGTCTCCTCATCAGGAGCTTTTTCAGGCGTCACGCTGAGGACGAGAAGATCATCATAATTCGGGGCATTTGCAGGGCTTTCAAGCTCCAGTCCCTCGTGGCTGATATGCCAGATATTCCGGTCGCGGCTGTAGCTGTGCGAGGCGTCAAACGGCAGATCTATACCGTGGGCTTTGCAGTATGCGATCTCATCTTCGCGTGAGTTCATACCGAATTCTTCAGGCATACGCCAGGGCGCGATGACTTTGATGTCGGGGGCGAGCGCCTTGATGCCGAGCTCGAAACGGATCTGGTCATTGCCTTTTCCGGTCGCACCGTGGCAGATGGCTGAGGCGTTCTCTCTGCGGGCTACTTCAACGAGTTTTTTCGCGATGCAGGGACGGGCCATGGAAGTGCCGAGAAGATATTTGTTCTCATAGACGGCGTCTGCCTGCACACAGGGCATGATAAAGTCCTCACAGAGCTCATCCGTTACATCCTCTATATAGAGTTTGGAAGCGCCTGACAGCTTGGCTCTCTCGTCCAGATTGTCAAGTTCTTCCTCCTGACCGCAGTCGATGCAGCAGCATACTACCTCATAATCGAATTTTTCCTTGAGCCACGGAATGATAGCTGTAGTATCTAATCCGCCGGAATAGGCGAGTACAACTTTTTCCTTCATGTAATCTGACCTCCCAATCTTAAATAAACTGCATATATCAGATATTATTCTACACTCATTCCTTTTTCAGCGCAATGGCGCCCGGCACAACAGTGTCTTGTGATGAAAACTGTCGAAGGAAGAAAGTTGCAATTATATCGTTAACTATAGTAAAATAAGAGCACTCGGATATGCTGTGTCCGCATT
>OMSP01000226.1 GCA_900313775.1 uncultured Eubacteriales bacterium | reverse complement strand
CAGGCCTCGCGCGATATAGCGGCAGCGCTGAAAAAGCGGCCGGAAGAGCAGACTGTCGAACTCTATATGTATGACAGCTACGGGCATGCCGCCTATGACACCGCTCCCGATTATAAAGAGCGTATCCTTCAGTTTCTTCGATCTGAAGACTGATTCCCTTTTTATCAATCAAAATATCTCTTGATTAATTCCCAGGAAAACACTTGCATTTTAAGTTAGCCTATGCTAATATCAGTGTTAGCCAAGGCTAATTAGCTGTGGCTAACATTGAAGAAGAGTAACTGAAGAACGGGTATGCGAGGAAGAGAGATGAATCTGATGACATTATTGGAGGGAGATCCCGGTGAGACATACACCATTCAGGGGATCAATACGGACGATGAGGATATGAACGCTTTTCTGTTCCGGCTCGGCTGTTACAGCGGCGAGCCGATCACGCTTATTTCAAAGAAGAGGAAGAGCTGTGTCGTCGTGATCAAAGACGGCCGGTACAATATTGACAACCAGCTGGCAGCAGCAGTTGATATATAGAAAGAAGGTAGCCATATGAGAATAGCATTTGCTGGCAATCCCAACAGCGGCAAGACGACGATGTACAATGCCCTGACGGGAAGAAATGAGAAGATCGGAAACTGGGCCGGTGTTACAGTCGGGCGGAAGGAATTTCCGGTCAAGGAAGAGTTTGCGGGGAAGGAAGAAGTCATTGCTGTCGACTTGCCCGGTGCTTACTCCATGTCACCCTTCACTCCGGAGGAGGGCATCACGAGCGAATATGTGCGTGACGAGCATCCGGATGCGATCATCAATATCGTGGACGCGACAAACTTAAGCCGGAGTCTGTTCTTTACGACTCAGCTGCTTGAACTCGGCGTTCCGGTGGTGGTCGCTCTGAACAAGAGTGATATCAATGACAAGGAACATACACAGATCGATGTGGAGAAACTTCAGGCTAAACTTGGCTGTCCGGTCATCAAGACGGTCTCCACGGCGAGCGGTCACGACGATCTCAAGAAAGTGATCGACGCAGCTGTTGCCGCCAATGGCAAGGGCCAGAAAGCTCCTTATGTTCAGGCGGATATCGATCTGCACGACAAAAATGCTGTCGATTCCGAGGACCGCAAGCGTTTTGCGTTTGCAAACGACATTGTTAGAGAAGTTGAAGTGCGTGAGCAGTTGTCCAGCGAAACGACCGGCACCGACAAGCTTGACGCGGTACTGACCAATCCGATAGCAGGTATCCTGGTCTTTGCCGGTGTCATGTATCTGGTGTTTATGATCTCTCAGGCCAAGCTCGGACCGTTTATCGCGGACTGGCTGGTCGGCTGGATCAACACTTTCCAGGGATTTGTAGCGGATAAGATGGCTTCCGCCCCGCCGGTGCTCAGCACGATCATCGCGGACGGCATCATCGGCGGTGTCGGCGCAGTCGTCGGCTTCCTGCCGCTGGTCATGGTCATGTATTTTTTGATCGCGCTGCTGGAGGACTGCGGATATATGTCCCGTGTCAGCGCTGTGCTCGATCCAATCTTTAAGCGCGTAGGCCTTTCCGGCAAGTCAGTCATCCCGATCGTCATCGGGACCGGCTGCGGTATCCCGGCCATCATGGCCTGCCGCACGATCCGAGATGAGCGCGAGAGAAGAGCGACGACCATGCTGACGACTTTTATCCCCTGCGGTGCCAAGATCCCGGTCATCGCATTGTTTGCGGGAGCTTTCTTTGCAGGCGCCAGCTGGGTCAGTTTTGTCAGTTATTTCCTCGGCCTTGTGCTGATTTTTGTCGGTGCACTGCTGATCAAGGGAATAACCGGTTATAAGTACAGAAAATCCTTCTTTATCATTGAGTTCCCCAAGTGGAAATGGCCGAGCCTGAAGAGGGCGTTCTTCTCCATGCTTGAGCGCGCGAAGGCTTATATAATCAAGGCCGCAACTATCATCCTGGTCTGCAACCTGGTCGTACAGTTGATGCAGACATACAATTGGCACTTCCAGGTCGTCGAGGAAGGCGCGGAAAACACTTCCATCCTTGCAACGATCGCAACACCGTTTGCATTCCTCCTTATTCCGCTCGGATTCGGCGCCTGGCAGCTGGCCGCAGCAGCGGTCACAGGCTTTATTGCGAAGGAAAACGTCGTCGGCACACTGGCAGTCGTCTTTGCCCTGACCAAGTTTATCGATGTCGATGAGCTGGCCATGACGGGCGGTGCCAATACGGTCGCAGCGACCATGGGACTGACAAGTGTCACGGCGCTCGCCTACCTCTTCTTCAATCTCTATACGCCGCCCTGCTTTGCTGCCATCGGCGCGATGAATTCCGAGATGCGCAGCAAAGGGTGGCTGTGGAGCGCGATCGGTCTGCAGCTGGCGACCGGATATACGATAGCCTTTTTGGTCAATCAGTTCGGAACGCTGTTTACCGAGGGTCATTTTGCAAGAGGATTCGTGCCGGGTCTGATCGCGGTACTGGTCATCGCCTTTGTCATCGTGATGATCGCCCGCAAGGTGCGCGCTCACTTCGACGAGCAGTACACCCTGCATCAGAAAGATACGGCCAACGCGGCCTGATATGTGGTAAAATGTTCACAGAGGTGATTCTATGAACGCGGCAACTATTGTTTCAGTTATCATATTGGTGTTGATCGTCTTCCTGGCGGTGCGCTACATCGTTAAAGAGAAGAAAAAGGGCAATAAATGCATCGGCTGTCCATACGCCGGAGACTGCCCGAAGAATCACTGCGAGTTGTGACGACAGCCGGAAAGACAATTGTAAACTGAATACAGCAAATCAGTTGACAAACAGGAAACCTCCCACTATACTTTCAAAGAAGGTTTGAGAGTAACGGGAGGTTTCTTTATGCAACAGACAAGAGTGAAGGATACGATCTATATAGCGGTGTTCGCCGCCATCATCGCCGTTATGGCACAGCTTGCCATCCCGATGCCGAGTGGTGTGCCGATGACGCTGCAGACACTTGCGGTCCCGCTGGCCGGGATCGTGCTCGGAGCGAAACGCGGGACTTTGGCTACTCTGCTCTATGTACTGTTGGGTTTTGTCGGAGTACCTGTCTTTGCGGGATTTACCGGAGGACCCGGCATCGTACTCGGGGTCACCGGTGGATTCATCGTGTCATTCCCTCTGATGGCGTGGCTCGCCGGCATGGGTATGCGCTTTGCTGACCGGCTTCGTGATCACGGCAGACACGCTGCAGGATGGGGAGCTGTCTACGCCGGTCTGGTGTCCGGAGCTGTCATCAATTATATCGTCGGCATGGTCTGGTTTGCCGTGGCGACCAAGGGAAGCCTGAAGGAGGCGTTCCTGCTTTGTGTCGTGCCGTTTTTGCCGACAGCATTGATCAAGATCATTGTCGCCGGGACTCTCGGTGTTCTGCTCAGGAGCGTCCTGGTCAGGGCGCATGTGCTGGAGCTGTCTCAGGGAGAGGATCAGGGATGACTGATTCACGGTCAGATAAAACGGGAGCCGGAGAGATCTGCCTGCGTCCGCACCATCTGCTGTGTCTGATGGGTTTTCAGGGAAAGGGATACAGTGCAGCATTCGTGAAGCGGATGACGGAAGTGTCTGCTCTGCTGAAAAGGCATCAGGATACATTGGTTTATCTGAGGTCGGGCGTTGACGATCTCTGTGCTGCCTGCCCGCACAAGACAGATGAGGGCGTCTGTGATCACGACAGCTTAGTGTACGGTTACGATGAGAGGACACTCGGTTTTCTGCATCTGTGCGAGGGGACTGCGGCATTTGACGAATGGATGAGTCAAGTGAGAGAATCTTTGACTGCGGATGTTCGCACTGCGATCTGCGGTGACTGCGCATGGACAGAAGAATGCCTGCTCGTACAATCAATTACACAGGAGAAAACATATGGCCACTAAGGATGAGCTGCTTGCTTTGCTTGAGATGAAAAGAGGAGTTTACGTCTCGGGGGAGGAGATCGCATCCTCGCTTGCCGTGTCACGGGCTGCTGTCTGGAAGGCAGTCGAGGCACTGCGCAGGGAAGGCTATCCGATCGAAGCAGTGCGCCATAAAGGGTATTGTCTGTCGGAGGAGAGTGATCTGATCTCAAAAGCAGGGATCCTGAAGTACTTGTCCGAAGACTCAAAAACCAAGTCGTTGGTCAGTTTAGATGTCGAGCAGGAGGTCACTTCCACCAACGATATCCTGAAAGAAAAGGCTGCGGCAGGCGCGCCGGACGGTACCGTCATCGTGGCATCCGCACAGACGGCGGGCAAGGGACGCGCCGGACGGAGCTTCTACTCGCCGGATGATTCGGGTGTGTATCTGAGCATACTCCTGCGTCCTGAAGGCTTTACCGCAGAGCGGGCTGCCAGGTTTACTACTATGGCGGCGATCGCCGCCTGCCATGCGATAGACGAGTTGACCGAATCAGCGGACATGGATGTGCATGGCGCTCAGATCAAGTGGGTCAACGATGTCTATTTAGCCGGCAAGAAAGTGGTAGGTATCCTGACTGAGGCCGGTCTCGATCTGGAGAGCGGAGCACTGGACTATGCGGTGTTGGGTATCGGCTTTAATGTATATGAGCCCGAGGGAGGATTTCCGGAAGAGATACGCGAACGGGCGGGCGCCATTCTGACGGAGAGGACCGGCGGTGCCAAGAACCGGTTGATTGCTGCTTTCATCCGGCAGTTTATATGTTATTATAGGGAGGAGATCGAACGCAAAGACGACGGACAGCTCCCGGCCTATGTACACGCTTATCAGGAGAGGTGTTTCGTGGTCGGCCGTGAGATTGATGTGATAGCCGGCGGTCAGTCACGACCGGCGCGGGCGCTGTCCGTCGATGACGATTGTCGTCTTCTTGTGGAGTACGGGGACGGCACGCGCGAGACACTGGCCTCAGGCGAGGTCAGTATACGGGTCTGACTGCCTTATAGGAAGGATGAGGAGAATGGAGAGAGAAAGACTTGGATCAAGATTGGGGTTTATCCTGTTGAGTGCCGGTTGCGCGATCGGATGCGGCAACATCTGGAAGTTTCCCTGGATGTGCGGACAAAACGGCGGAGGCGGATTCGTGCTTATCTATCTGCTCTGTCTGCTTGTGCTGGGACTCCCGGTGCTGACTATGGAGTTTGCAATGGGAAGGGCCTCGCAGGCCAGCCCGGTCAGGATGTATCAGAAACTGGAGAAGCCCGGTCAGAAATGGCATATCCACGGGTATGTATCGCTGATCGGCAATATCTGTCTGATGGCTTTTTACACCGTAGTAACGGGATGGATGATCTACTATTTTGTGCGCTTTCTTACGGGAAAAAGTGCGGACCTCGGTTTTATGGCCATGATCACGAATCCCGGCGTCAATACCGGCTATCTGGCTGTGGCTGTGGCGGTCGGTTTCTTTGTTCTTTGCTTCAATCTTCAGGGGGGACTGGAACGCGTGACAAAGCTTCTGATGTCGCTGCTGATGGTGCTGATGCTTGTGCTTGCCGTGCACAGCATGCTGCTTCCCGGCGGCGGTAAAGGTCTGGCGTTTTATCTGGTTCCCGACTTTTCCAAGATATCGGTCTCGGTCGTGGTTGCGGCCATGAATCAGGCGTTTTTCACACTTTCGCTCGGTATCGGATGTATGGCGATCTTCGGCAGTTATATCGGCAAAGAGAGGAGCCTTATGGGTGAGTCGGTCAATATCATCCTGCTGGATACTTTCGTAGCGATCGTTGCAGGGCTGATCATCTTTCCTGCCTGCTTCAGTTACCATATCGAGGTCAACGCAGGGCCCTCACTGCTGTTTGATACGATGGCTACCGTATTTAACAATATGGCAGGCGGCAGGGTATGGGGAAGCCTGTTCTTCCTTTTCATGGTCTTTGCCGCATTCTCGACGGAACTTGCCGTTTTTGAAAATATACTCGCCTGTATCCGTGAGCTGACCGGCTGGAGCCGCGTCAAGGGAAGTATTGTCTGCGGTGTCGGCATCTTCCTGATCTCGCTGACGACAGCGCTGGGTTACAGCGTCCTGCATTTTCAGCCGTTTGCCGATGGCACGGCGTGGCTTGATTTCTGGGATTTCATAGTCAGCACGAACTTACTGCCGATCGGAGCATTTATCTTTGCGCTGTTTTGCTGCAGCGACCGTTTCGGATGGGGCTGGGATAAGTTCGTTGCCGAAGCCAATGCCGGAAAAGGTCTGAAGATCCGTTCATGGATGAAGCCGGTCTTTAAGTATATTGTGCCGGTCCTGATCGTTGTTATCTATGTGCTGGGCCTGAAGTCGTTTGCATGGCGATAGATCGGGCACGACCTTAGTAAAACAAATGTATTGAACAAGACCCGGAGTCAACATGACTCCGGGTCTTGTTATTGCATTATACTTATTTCTCATGAATACTAGACAATCGCTTGACATATTATATCGCACGCGATATAATATGTCCATAAAGTCGCACGCGATATAATTT
>OMSP01000229.1 GCA_900313775.1 uncultured Eubacteriales bacterium | reverse complement strand
GAGCCGATCCGCAGCAGACAGGAACAGCCGTACATTCGCAAGTCGCCTTGCGCAGGACTGTCTTCATCTGCTCGATCGACGGCTCTTCGCCTTCCAGATACATCAGCATCAGATCATCATCCAGCTCGCAGACCTTCTCGATGAGCTCTGCGCGGTACTGCTCCGCCTCTTCCTTCATTTCCGCAGGAATCGGCTCGATGCTGACGACGGAATCTTTCTCGTCGCCGTCGCTGTACATATAGGCTTCCATCTCCATCAGATCGATGATGCCTCTGAAATCGTCCTCCTTGCCGATCGGCAGCTGAAGCACGACCGCGTTCTTGCCGAGGCGGGTGCGGATCTGATCCACAGCCCGGTAGAAATCGGCACCGAGGATATCCATCTTATTGATGAAGGCCATACGCGGAACATTGTAAGTATCTGCCTGACGCCAGACATTCTCTGACTGCGGCTCTACACCGCCCTTGGCGCAGAACACGCCGACAGCACCGTCGAGCACGCGCAGGGACCTCTCGACCTCAACTGTGAAGTCCACATGTCCGGGCGTGTCAATGATATTGATACGATGCTCTTTGGCCCCCTCTTTGACCTTTAAATGATCCTGAAGGGTCCAGTGGCAAGTGGTGGCAGCAGAAGTGATGGTGATGCCGCGCTCTTTCTCCTGATCCATCCAGTCCATGGTGGCGGAGCCTTCGTGCGTCTCACCGATCTTGTAATTGATGCCTGTATAATAGAGGATACGCTCTGTCAGAGTCGTCTTTCCGGCATCAATATGCGCCATAATACCGATATTCCTGGTTCTTTCCAGTGGGTATTCTCTGCCCAAAATGATCCCTCCTATTAATTAAAACCGATAGTGTGCAAATGCTTTGTTGGCCTCGGCCATCTTGTGCACATCTTCTTTTCTCTTGACGGACGAACCGGTGTTCTCCGCCGCTTCCATGATCTCATTGGCAAGACGCTCTTTCATCGTCCGCTCTCCCCTCGAGCGCGAGAACGACGTGAGCCATCTCAGCGCCAGTGCCTGCCGTCTGTCCGGTCGGACTTCGATCGGGACCTGGTAGGTCGCGCCGCCGATTCGTCTTGCTTTAACTTCGAGCACAGGCATGATGTTTTCCATCGCCTGCTTAAATACTTCGAGTGCCGGCTTTCCGGTCTTTTCCTCTACGGTCTCAAATGCGCCGTAGACGATCCTCTGGGCTACGCCCTTTTTGCCGTCGAGCATGACCTGATTGATCAGCTTGGTGACGACTTTGTCGTTATAGATCGGATCCGCCAGTACATCTCTGTGTTGAGTATGTCCTTTTCTTGGCACGATTCTTCCCTCCTTAACCAAATGGTTGTTAAATCACAGGTACTCACAATACTTTGTGTACGCGCGGATCTGATCATTATCTGTCCGCAACAACAAGTATCATAGTCTTACGTGAATAACGGTTTACTTCTTGGGTTTCTTTGCTCCGTACTTAGACCTGGCCTGCTTCCTGTCAGCAACACCGGCGGTATCAAGTGTACCGCGGACGATGTGATAACGGGTACCCGGCAGGTCCTTGACTCTTCCGCCGCGGATGAGGACAACGCTATGCTCCTGGAGATTGTGTCCTTCTCCCGGAATGTAGCTGGTCACCTCGATACCGTTGGAGAGTCGCACTCTGGCGATCTTGCGCAGAGCGGAATTCGGCTTCTTCGGAGTAGCAGTCTTGACAGCTGTACACACGCCGCGCTTCTGCGGTGAAGCGGTGTCCGTAGCTCTTTTCTTAAGAGAGTTGAATCCCTTGCCCAGAGCCGGCGCCGTAGACTTTTTCGTAGAAGTCTCCCTTCCCTTTCTGACTAGCTGGTTGAATGTTGGCATACTTGTTTTCACCTCCTATGCACTTATTGTTGCGTTGCGGTTGCTATTAAGAATGCCGAAAATCGGCACGCTTACCTATTTTACGGGCTTCGTGATGGTCTGTCAAGACCACAGTCCGCCATATGCTTGGACGCAAGCGCGCTCCGCTACGGTGAGCTGGCCGCTAACTCCGGCTATGCATCCGAAAAGCTCACGCAGGATTTGTTCGCATCTCGGATGCTAAGCCTGCGTAAGCGACGGATCTCACCTCCGCTCCAAGGCTAAATGCTTGCTTACCAAGCATATTGCTCGTCCTGCTCATCAGCAGATATCACTCAGCTGATTATTTAACTGTTTATACTTCCTCGGCGACCTCTTCAGTCTCTACAGCTTCTGCGGGTTCGACTGCCTCTGCTGTTTCAATGACCTCTTCGATTTCTTCAGTCTCGACCGCTTCAGTTACGACTGCTTCGTCGGTCGGGTCGGCGATGAATTCCTCAGCCGTCTCCTCGTCGATTACGGGTTCGGGCTCCGGGATACCGTCGACGGTATACTCGACATTGCGGTAGCGCTTCATGCCGGTGCCGGCGGGGATCAGCTTACCGATCAGGACATTCTCCTTCAGACCCTGAAGCGGATCGACCTTGCCCTTAATGGCCGCATCGGTCAGAACGCGCGTGGTCTCCTGGAAGGAGGCTGCCGACAGGAATGAATCCGTTGCCAGCGATGCCTTGGTGATACCGAGCAGTACCTTCTCTGCCTCGACTGTCTTCTTGCCCTCTGCCTCGAGCGCCGCGTTGGTCTTTTTCAGTTCCACGGTATTGACCATGGTGCCCGGCAGATAGCGGCTGTCGCCGCAGTCGAGGATGCGCATCTTCTTCATCATCTGACGCACGATCACTTCGATGTGCTTGTCATTGATGTCGACACCCTGTTGACGATAGGCTCTCTGTACCTCGCGCAGGATATAGTTCTGAACTGCTTCGGCACCCTTGATGCGCAGCAGGTCGTGAGGATCGACCGAACCTTCTGTCAGCTCGTCACCGGCCTCTAGCACATCGCCGGTCTTGAGCGGCTCGCCGCCGCGGACCTTAAGGCTGTAACCGAACGGGATCGTATAGGTCTTGGCCTCACCGGTCTCATCGTTGGTGATCGTCACTTCACGCTTTTTCTTGGTCTCTTCGACTCTGACCTCGCCTCCGAACTCTGCGATGATCGCAAGTCCCTTCGGCTTTCTGGCCTCGAAAAGCTCTTCCACACGCGGAAGACCCTGAGTAATATCGTTACCGGCCACACCGCCTGTATGGAAAGTACGCATCGTCAGCTGAGTACCGGGCTCACCGATGGACTGGGCCGCGATGATACCGACGGCCTCACCGACCTGCACCGGCTCACCGGTCGCCATATTTGCGCCGTAGCACTTCGCGCAGATGCCGGTCTCGGACTCGCAGGTGAGGATCGTACGGACCTTTACTTCCTCGATCGGGAACTCACCGTTGCGGCTGCCGACGCCCTTCTCAATGATGGCGTCCGCGCGGTCCGGAGTGATCATATGGTCCGCTTCTACCAGGACTTTGCCCTTCTTATCATAGACAGCTTCCGCTGCGTAACGGCCGACGATCCTGTCTCTCAGACTCTCGATCTCTTCATTGCCGTCCATAAAGGCGTGCACATACATGCCCGGGATCTCTCCATCCGCGTGATCATGTCCGCAGCAGCAATCCGGCTCGCGGATGATCAGCTCCTGGGAGACATCGACCAGTCGTCTGGTCAGGTAACCCGAGTCAGCAGTACGAAGCGCTGTATCGGACAGACCCTTGCGGGCGCCGTGCGCAGACATGAAATACTCAAGAACGTCAAGGCCTTCACGGAAGTTCGAAATGATAGGCAGCTCGATCGTACGTCCTGTCGTATCAGCCATCAGGCCACGCATACCGGCCAGCTGTTTGATCTGCTTGTCAGAACCACGGGCTCCGGAATCAGCCATCATATAAATATTATTGTACTGATCCAGGTTGTTCAGCAGCGCGTCGGTCAGTTCTTCGTCGGCCTGCTCCCAGGTCGCGATGACTTCCTTGTAGCGCTCGTCCTCATTGATCATGCCTCGGCGGAAGTTCTGCGTGATCTTGTCGACACGCTCCTGTGCTTTGGCGATCAGTTCTTCCTTCTCATCCGGCACGGTCATGTCGGAGATGGATACCGTCATGGCGGCCTGTGTGGAATACTTGTATCCGGTCGCCTTGATCTTGTCGAGCACTTCGGCTGTCTGAGTCGCGCCGTGAATGTTGATCACGCGTTCAAGGATGCTCTTGAGCTGTTTCTTGCCGACCTGGAAGTCGATCTCCAGCTTCAGTTTGTCCTCATCCTTCTTTCTCTGTACAAATCCCAGATCCTGCGGAATGATCTCATTGAACAGGAACCGTCCGAGTGTGGACTCGATCATGCCGGATACCAGCTTGTCCTCGGAGATCTTCTTGACTACCATCGCCGTGATCTTGGAGTGCAGCGTGATGTCGTCGTTCTCATAAGCGAGGATCGCTTCGTTGACACTCTTGAAGCATTTTCCCTCTCCCTTGGATCCCGGTCTCTCCTGAGTCAGATAGTAGATGCCGAGGACCATATCCTGTGACGGCACGGCCACCGGACCGCCGTCGGAGGGCTTCAGGAGGTTGTTCGGTGAAAGCATCAGGAAACGGCTCTCCGCCTGTGCCTCCACGGACAGCGGCAGATGGACCGCCATCTGGTCGCCGTCAAAGTCGGCGTTGAACGCTGTACATACGAGCGGATGCAGCTTGATCGCCTTACCCTCGACGAGGACCGGCTCGAAGGACTGAATACCGAGACGGTGCAGTGTCGGGGCACGGTTGAGCATCACCGGATGCTCCTTGATGACGCCTTCGAGGATATCCCACACCTCGGGCTCCATACGCTCCACTTTCTTTTTAGCGCTCTTGATATTATGCGCGGATCCCTTGGCGACCAGCTCTTTCATAACGAAAGGCTTAAACAGCTCGATGGCCATCTCCTTCGGGAGACCGCACTGATAGATCTTCAGTTCCGGACCGACCACGATAACGGAACGGCCGGAGTAGTCGACGCGCTTACCGAGCAGGTTCT
>OMSP01000232.1 GCA_900313775.1 uncultured Eubacteriales bacterium | reverse complement strand
TGAAGTCGAATTTGAACAGGGTCAGCTGCGCCATATCCTTGAACGGCGGTGCCCAGTGCGCGGTCTTTAATCCCGCGAAGGGGTTGTTGTCCAGGATGATGAGTTCACACAGCCAATGGACGACTGAAGCAGTGATCATACCAATGAGAACGGCGCTCTTCTTGCCCTTAAGATCGAGCAGGATGATGACGAACAGGCCGATAAACATCGTCACGACGTACATCACCATCTGACGATAATCTGCACCTGCCGTGTCCATGCTGTCCTTGATGATCTTCGGTGTCATAGCTCCGAAGAAGTCTCGCATGACCCAAAACTGTTCGCCCTTTGCGCCAAACAGACCGGCGTTGGAGCCGAAGCCGATATTCATCAGCATCAGACCGATGGCCGGTCCGATACCCATCCGGATTCCCAGCGGGATCGCCTCAACGATCTTCTCGCGAACACGGATGACCGACAGAATGATAAACAGAATACCTTCGATCAGGATGATGCACAGGGCGCTCTGGAAACTGTCGGTGTAGCTTAAGCCCGTGAGAACGGCGATGTTGGCCACGACCACCGCGAAGAACGAGTTAAGACCCATGCCGGGCGCCATGACGAACGGCTTGTCGGCATAGAAGGCCATGCACATCGTACCGATGGCTGAGGCGAGACAGGTGGCCATGAACACGGCGTTCCACAACGGCTGACCGCCGTCTGCTCCGAAATTCGTCAGAATATTCGGGTTGAGGGCGACGATATAAGACATAGTCATGAAAGTTGTAAGACCGGCCATGATCTCTGTCTTTTTATCGCTGCCGTATTTCTTCATTTCAAACATAAAACAACCCACCTCCTTCATAATAAAGTGATTAGTTCTCCTATGTGGACATTTTATCATGCAGGGGGAGATTAGGCAAATCATTTTTAGCTTTATACAAAAATTTTTAAGGGCCGTTTCCGGCTCGGCACCGGGGAAATCCTATGGACTAAAATACTGTGTATGGTGTATGATATAGGCATAGTTTTTATTGCATGATAAGGAGTGAAAGATCATGAAAATCAATATTGCGACAAGAAACATCAGCCTTACTGACAAAGTCCGTGACATGGTCGAGAGCGAGCTCGGCAAGCTGGAGAAATTCCTTCCGGAAGATGCCGATGCAAATGTTACTCTCAAAGGCAAAAAGAATTATGCCAAGGTCGAGATGACGATCCCGATGAAGCGCTATACGCTTCGCGTCGAGGAGGAGGATCGGGATCTCGCGGCCGCTATTGACCGTGTCCGCGATGTCATGGAGCGTCAGATCAGAAAGTATAAGACACGCCTTACTGCCAAGAAGCGCAAAGGCAGAAAAGAGGAAATCGTAGGCGTAACCATGGAGGACCTGGCACAGATCGATGAAGCTGCGGAGACAGAAGAGGATCAGATCGAGATCGTCCGCAATAAACGCTTTACGATAGAGCCTATGAGCGCGGAGGAGGCCTGCCTGCAGATGGATCTGCTTGGCCACGGTTTCTTTGTGTTCGAGGAGGAGTCCAGCGAACAGATCTGCGTGGTATATCGGCGCACAGACGGTCAGTACGGCATTATTGAGACGGAGAGATAGTCAGCAATATGATCTGTAATAATATTCTTGAAGCGATCGGTCACACCCCGATCATCCGGTTGAACAGCATGCCGGAGCCGGGCAGCGCTGAAGTTATCGTGAAGTTCGAGGGACTCAATGTCGGAGGCTCGATCAAGACGCGCACGGCATACGAGATGATCGAAGCGGCGGAAGAGGAGGGGATCATCAGCCCCAGTGAGACGATCATCGTTGAGCCGACGAGCGGCAATCAGGGGATTGGACTTGCGCTGGTCGGAGCGATCAAAGGATACCGCACGATCATCATCATGCCGGATTCGGTAAGCGGTGAGCGTCAGAAACTGATCCGCCACTATGGCGCAGAAGTGCGCTATGTTCATGATATGGGTGATATCGGAGAATGTATCCGTGAATGCCTGGCCATGGCACTTCGCATGCAGGAAAATGACCCGCGTGTCTTTGTGCCCCATCAGTTTGCCAACAGAAACAATCTCAAAGCGCATTACAGGCACACTTCACAGGAGATACTCGAACAGATCGAGGGACCGGTACACGGCTTCTGTGCCGGCATCGGGACCGGCGGTACGCTGACCGGGAACGGAGAGATCTTGAAAGAGCATTTCCCGGAGATGGAGATATGGGCGGTCGAGCCGGAGAATGCGGCGATCCTAGCCGGCGGCATGATAGGCAGCCATCTGCAGATGGGGATCGGCGACGGTATCATCCCTGAAATACTGAACCGCGAGATCTATGATGAGATCTGCATCATCTCAGACGATGAAGCATTACACGCGGCTAAGAGACTTGCGAGAGAAGAGGGGATCGCCTGCGGTATCTCCTCGGGAACGAATGTGGCTGCGGCATTAAAGCTGGCCAAAAAACTCGGAACCGGCAAGACGGTCCTCACCATCCTGCCGGATACCGCAGAAAGATATTATTCGACACCGTTGTTCGGAGAATAAAACCGAATGATCAGTCAGTTTCCCAGAAGAGCTCGTCCAGTGTCCGGCCGAGCTCTTTGCATATCGCACGGCAGAGATTGATCGTAGGATTATAATCGCCTTTTTCGATCGCGTTGATCGTCTGGCGGGAGACCCCGACGCGCTCGGCTAGATCCTGCTGCGACAGATCCATGGCAGCGCGGGCCGCTTTCATCTGAAGATTCTTCATTGATCGTCACCTGCCTCTTCCCGTTCATCGGCAGCTTTTTTGGCTGTCATTACCACTCCTATGGCAATCAGCATGAATGCGCAGAGCAGGTTGATAAACGGAGTCTGCAGCTGTCCGTTCATCCATATCGTACCGTTTGCGATGGCCATGATACCGGCCAGGAGATTGATGGCGCCGGCGACGACCACTATGATCGTATAGCGTTTCATATTCGTGTTCAGACCTACATAGGCGTCGTGCCAGATGCAGTAGCAGGCGAGGACCACGATACCGATCACTATCAGGGTGAAGTGGGTGACTGCGGCTGTCATGGGCAGTCTTATGCCGAAGAGATCCACGAAGATCAGGATCGCCTCAAGAATCATGACAGTGTAGAAGGCGTAGCAAAACGCTTTGCCGCGCGCTCTTTGCTGCATCTCATCATATTCTGTCTTCCATTTCCTGTCACGGTTCATATAGCGTATCAGAAAAGCGGCGATGATGAGTCCGAGTATCACGCCGATCAAAAGACCTGTTGCCTGTGCCGGGTTGCTCATGACGATACCTCCAAATCTATACTGAAAATAATAAACGACATAATGTAAAATATATCTTACATCATGAATATAATCCATCAAAACAGGCGTGTCAAGTATATTTTACAAATTATTTGAAATATTTGACTGAAAGAGGAGAGGATCAACTGTCGTAGTCATCCAGAAAGCTGTATGACCAGTCGTCTTTGTGGTAGCCGATGACAGTGCCGAGGTTGATGTTTCTGACGCTGTTGTAGATATTGGTGTCGACATGCGGATTGGTCTTTTTCAGTTCGGCGATCAGGCGCTTGACTTCTTCCCGCTTGGAGGGCTGATCCTCATCGTTCGCAAGACCTATGGCTTCTGTCATGCGGCAGGCACAGCGCAGGAAATGCAGATCATGGTGATCTCTCCAGGATTTGATCGCGTCCTCCGGCACCAGATACATTGGACGGATCAGCTCCATTCCCTCAAAGTTTTGAGAGTGGAGTTTGGGCATCATCGTTTCGACTTTTGCGGAGTAGAGCATGCCCATAAGGATCGTCTCGATCACATCGTTGAAATGATGACCGAGAGCGATCTTATTGCATCCGCGTTCTTTCGCATTGGCATAGAGATGACCGCGGCGCATCCGCGCGCAGAGATAGCAGGGGTTCTGCTCAATATCAGCGACAGCATCAAAGATCTGAGATTCAAATATAGTAAGAGGGATACCGAGAAGATCGGCATTATCTTCGATCAGCTGCCGGTTTTCGGGCGCATAGCCCGGATCCATACAAAGGAAAACCAGTTCAAAGTCCATCAGACCGTGCCGCCTGATCTCCTGCATGCATTTGGCCATCAGCATCGAGTCTTTGCCGCCGGAAATGCAGACCGCGATCTTGTCGCCATCCTTTATCAGCTCATACTCTTTTAGCGCTCTGGTGAACGGCCGCCAGATAGATTTGCGGTATGTTTTGATGATGCTGCGCTCGATCTCGCGCTGTTTTTCAGACTGTGATGCAATCATTGAGCAGCCAGCCTGTCAACGATCTCATCAAAACCCATGAAGTGAGAAGCTTTGACAAGGATCGCGTCGCCGTCCCTGATAAGACCCGGCAGATCTGTGAGCAGAGATGCCTTATCCTCGTAATAAAGTGTGCGGCCCTTCCCTTCGTATCCCTGTGCAATCTCGCGGGAGAGAGGTCCGACGCAGATCAGAAGATCCAGATCACAGCCGGAGGCATATACGCCTACCTGCCTGTGGAGTGCGAGCTCGTTTTCTCCGAGTTCACCCATATCACCGAGTATGGCGACCCGGCGGCGGTCCGTATCTTTGAGTGTCGTGAGTGTTGCCTCCATCGAAGCCGGATTAGCGTTATAGGCGCTGTCGAGAATGATGTACCGGTCTGTCCTGATGATCTTACCGTGACCGGCAAGTGACTGAGCTTTTCCGGCACCGGAGGAGATCTCCTCCATCGTCATACCCAGGAGATGTCCCGCTACAGCTCCGGCCATCATATGATAGAGCATGTGCAGACCCGGGATCGGGACATTGACGGATACGGTCTCATCACCGATATGCAGTACGCAGTCTGTGCCCTCGAGTCCGCGGCTGTGGATATCCGTCACATAGGCGTCAAGCGCGTTGTCCGGTTTCATCCCGTAGAAGAAGGGACGTTGACCGTTGACTTCTTTTACAGTTCCCAGGATCTCATCGTCTGCCCGCAGGATCGCGCAGCTCTTATCGTCATGCAGATAATCAAACATCTCGCTCTTTGCGCGGTAGACACCGGCGCGGTCACCCAGCTGTTCGAGGTGACAGTCGCCGATCGTTGTGATCATCGCGATATCCGGACGGGCCATTTTGGCCAGTACCGTCATCTCACCGAATTCACTGATGCCCATCTCAAGGACGGCGACCTCATGTTCGGGC
>OMSP01000234.1 GCA_900313775.1 uncultured Eubacteriales bacterium | reverse complement strand
GCCATCTTGAGCTGCAGATCAAGCTCGCGCAGAAAATTCGGAATGAGATTGGGATAGTCCTGCTCGTACAGATCGATGATTTCATGTTGGTTGCTTGACAGCGACAGGTTGATCACATCTGCACCTTTCTCTGATGCATAAGCGATCGCCTGATTGATATCCTCGGTAGTGCTGTCCGTGCTCTTGCCGAACACCTTGATCGCCATCAGTTCAACATTGTCAGGTGTCGATTCGGCAATGATCCCGGACACTGCCGTGCCGTGACCGTTGTCGTCTGCCAAGGTTCCTCCCGCCTCGATCATACTTTTTGAATCCGTCGATATCTGCGTTCCCCGGAATATATCATGGGTACTGTTGATCCCGGAATCGATCACTGCAACGGTGACCTTTTCATCGCCATCGGCATGTGCTTTTACCTTGCGTCGGATCTGATCGTCCAGGTTCATGTATTCGACTCCCCAGCCCTGCGCATCTGCGGAGAACAGCGGAAGATCAGGAAGGACGTTTTCCTCCCCGTACTCTGCCGAGAGCCTCTCATATGCTTCTCTGGTGTCTTCTGCCGTCGCAAAGCACAGGAGCGTGTCTCCGTCATAACTGACTCCTTTGACTGCGCCTTCAAGCGAAGAAAGCTCCCTCTTCACTCTGATCCGCCTGGCACTGAACGGAGTCAGTTTTCCGATCTCTGCGCCTTGGTCGTACACTTCATCCGCAGCATGAGTAGCGTCAATAAATGCTTCCAGGCTTGTGACATGCCTGACCTCGTCTGCCTCTGCATGAACAGACCCGTCTGTCAGCAGCATCATTGCCGCAATCAATATGAACCAGCCAAGTTTTCTGACTGTTTTTACCAAAGCTGAGCTTCTCATAGTGTGCTTATCTTACTTAGTGACTTTCACTTTCTTTCCTGCATTCTTCTTGGTGAAGATCTTCTTATACTTCTTCACATATTTCTTGTTGGTCTTCGCCTTTTTCGCGACCTTCACCTTGACAGTCTTGACTTTAGATCCCTTGAGCGAACCCTTGACCGACTTCTTGGTCAGCTTCTTCGTCTTGACGACCAGCGTCTTGACACTCGTACCCTTAAATGCCTTTTTGCTGATCTTCTTGACTTTTGAGCCTAGGACAAATTCACTCGGCGTCTCGCCTCTGCTCTGTGCAGCTTGTACGGCTTTCTTGACAGCAGCTGCATTGACGGTTTTTTTATTGATCGTGACGGGTGCCGGAGTGGGTGTCTTTGCCGGCTCATCAGACGGCTTGAGTTTCTCGATCGGCTCATCAGCTGTCTGCGTCTCAAATCCGCTGATGCTGAACTGCGCTGTGAAAACAGTCAGCCCTTCCTCGGTCGTTGTCGGTTCTTTTGTGACGGATGAGGTGGAATTCACAGTTTCCGCAATCTCATCATCACAGTTGCTGCACATCGCCTTGGCCGTGCATGTACTGTGATCGTCAGACCAGGTATATGACGGATCAGACAGACTGTGATTTATATCCTGGACAGTCCAGTCATAATGATCACCGTCCTGAACTTTTTTGAGACAGAGATCTGATGACATCTTGCCCCAAAACGCGGGCCTCGCCGCTGTTCCCGTCCAGCTTGATACGGCATTCATGGCACCGCTTGTACTCGTTCCCTTAAGGATCTCCCCTACCCTGTTGGTATAGCCGCTGTCCGTACTGTCACTCTTCAGGGCCGAACGCAGCAGCCATAAGCCGGTAGTTGTCCCATCCGTCATATAAGCGATCCTGTCTTCCGGGTTCGGGAAATACTTTACGACTTCCTCGGCGGACAGGAAGAACACCTTATCCTTGTTCAATATGTTTTCTCTCGAATAGAATGTGTATCTTGTATAATTTCCGTATGTATATGTGTATTCCGCATCGCTTTTTGTTGTCTCCAGCACTTCGATACCGGGAACATCTGCCAGCACAGCCTCTGCAAATCTGGCGCACCATGACTGAGCACTGCTGCCCTGCCAGGAATTGCTTGTATTTTCGGGATCAAATTTGATGGTCGCTTCTGCATCATTTGTACCGTTGCCGGTCCACAGGTATTCAGATACGAACAGCATGTTTCCATCCTCGTCAGTATCGAGGACACGCCAATACGGTGTGCCTGAATAATATGCTGCGTCTGTTTTCCCGAAAGTAATATGATCACCGGGCCGGATCTCGTTAACAGCGGCCGCATACGCTTCCTGCGTCTGATCCTTTCCGAAAGAGACCATCCCGCTGCATATCATGCATACTGTCATCAATACAGCAAAGATCTTTGATAGTACTTTTCTCATGTTCGTTTGTTTCATGACCGCTCCTTTACTTTACTTTGACTTTTCTTGCTTTGGACCATTTGCCGACATACCTGATGCCGCCGGCGTTTTTATATGTGCGGACTCGCACCCAATACGTTTTCTTGGACTTCAGTTTCCTGATCTTAAGCGATGCTTTTGACTTTTTGACCGCTTTTATGACCGGCGCGTTGGTAAAGCTCTTATTCAGCGCGTACTCGACCTGAATACCGCTCACTTTCTTTTTGTTTTTACTGCTGAGCTTCTTCCACTTCGCCGTAAACGATTTCTTTCCTCTGACAGGTCTTTTGACCGTGACTCTCGGCAGCGACGCCTTAAGGACCTCCTTTGTGAGAGGTGCCGTCTTTTTTGGAATGTACAGCATCTTTGTCTGAGTCTTGAAGACCGGATTCTTGAACACGGCCGTATAAGTAGCAACACCCGACGATTCGGTCGTCGCCTCCTCTACAGATACAGATGCGACAGCTGTCTCGATCACGGCTGTACTGCATACCTTGCATGATGTCTGAGCCGTGCATGTCTTGTTGTCCGGACTCCAT
>OMSP01000238.1 GCA_900313775.1 uncultured Eubacteriales bacterium | reverse complement strand
GTCAGTCCGTCAAGCGAGTCTGTCATGTAGACGACGAGACCGTCCGAAGGTGCATCAATATAATCGATATCCGATCCGTCCTCCACAAGCTGCTCGATCTGTTCTGCTGCATAATCTGAAGATGTGATACCGGAACTCGACTCGATCTCATCGTGAAGCTCATGCAGTTTTGAATAATCATGGCGCGTAACGGTGGTCAGATAATTCTGAATACTTGAGAGCATCACAGACTCCTGAGCTGATGAGAGTTTTTTATCTCCGTTATCAGTTTCGGAGAGCCGGTCCTTCAGATCCTTTCCAGATATCGCACAGACATGCTGATCTCTGCCGGATTTGCTCTTGTCATCAAGATAATAGCTGAGATAACCCGAACGCGGGCTTTTGACGCTTCTCTCCTGCCGAACGATCACGCCCGTATAAACGGAGTCTTCGACGATCGTTCCTTCACTCACTTCATAAGGCGCGATATGGTTTCTGCTCATGTATGCGATCATTGAGACGAGCAGATAACAGAACACGGCAGCGAAGAGAAAAGAGCCGATACCCCGGACGCGTTTCACCGCTTATTCTCCTTCTCAAGCAGCTTATTCATATCCTTGTAGAGCGTCTCTTTATTCAAGGCTCCCATCACTATCGTTACAAACGGTTCGTCGGAAGCAGATTTATTGTAGAGGATCAGACAGGAACCCGCCTGATCTGTCGTCCCGGTCTTTCCGCCCAGGATCTTGGTCCCTTTGGGGGACTTGGCATCACCGGTGGCGTAATAATTGGTCGGCTTCCAGTTGACAGAACGCATATTGCCGTCGCTTGTAGTAATGGCCGTGTTGAATTCCTTTGTCTCCAGTATTTCCCTGAATACATCGTATTTGAGCGCTTCATTGAATATCAGATAGAGATCGTAGACTGTCGTGTAGTGGTCTGCATCATGCAGACCGTGTGAATTCACAAAATGTGTCCGCGTGGCACCGAGCCTTTCCGCCTCACTGTTCATCATATCCACAAACTGCATCTCACTGCCGTTTCCGAGGAACTCGGCAATAGCGACAGCCGCGTCATTACCCGACTCCAGCAGAAGTCCGTAGAGCAGATCCTGAAGCGTGATCTTGTCCCCCACCTGCAGGTCGCAGACCGAGGAGCCCTCCTCCAGAGACTCCAATGCGTATTTGCTGACCGTGACGGTCTGATCCAGTTTTCCGCTTTCAAGGGCGAGAAGCGCTGTCATCACCTTTGTCGTACTCGCAGGATAGACTTTTTTCTCTGCACGATAGAGATTGGGGATATCATATTTTTCTTCAGAAAAGGCGGCATAGCCGGACAGATGTTCATCTATCAGCTTTTTCCCCTCATCTTCCTTAGCGGGGATCAGACAGAGTTTTGAAGCATACAGATCAAACTGCATCTGCGGCTGTTCATAATCCTTCTCAATATAGTCAGTGACATAAGCATCTTTTTTCTTGATGCATCCGGTCAGCACGACCATCGTCAATACGATACTGATCCACAAAAAGATTCTTCGTCTCACGATCCCAAGCCTCCTCCGGTACGGCCAAGATAATTCTTCTGAAGACCGATATTGAGCACGATGCCAATTGCTACATAAAAACTGACAAGAGATGTCAGTCCTGCACTGACGAACGGCAGCGGAATACCTGTATTGGGCGCCAGTCCGGTCGCCACAGCGATATTCATAAACCCCTGAAAACCTATTTGTGTCGCCACTCCGTAGCAGACCAGCTGCCCTCCAGGGTCACGCGCCTGCACGCCTGTCCTGATTATCAGGAAAACGATGGCAGCCAACAGACCGATGACTACACATGATCCGATAAAACCTGTCTCCTCTCCTACTATCGCAAAGATGAAGTCCGTTTCAGGTTCCACGATATAGTTGCCGTTCTTGACAGAATCGGCCGTATCATTCCCCAGGCCCTTTCCCGTCAATTGTCCGGATCCGATCGCCATGATCGAGTTCTGCTGCTGATAACCGTCGCTCGTTGAATGTTTTTCCGGCTCAAGCCAGGCCAGGATACGGTCCTGCTGATAATCGGCTATCAGCTTTTGGCCGGGTCTGACAACGATGCTCAGGAAAATGACCGCCACAGGTATAATGACGGCAAAAGCAGCCAGGATATACCTGTAATCCAGCCTGCCCATAAAAAGGATGACACATAAGACCAGTGCAATGGACAGAGTCGTTGATAAGTCCGGCTGCATATAGATCAGTGCCAGCGGAACCGCTGCAAAGGCAAAATACTGCAGTAAAACTGCCGGTTTATTGATCGTACGCCTGTGCACCATTATAAAACGTGCCGCCCAGAGGATCATGATGACCTTGGCAAGTTCAGAGGGCTGGAATGTGAAACTGCCGATCGCGATCCATCTTGTCGCTCCGTTATATTTCTCGCCGAACAGCTTGACAAACGCTAGGACGATGATCAGTCCCGCGTAAAGAAGCCAGTAAAGATCCTGGATCCAGACATAATCAGTGACTGACAGAACCGCTAAGACTACGATGCCCAGAATAAATCCCAGGATCTGTTTGTACTGCGCTGACGGATTGGCTGAGCCTACGAAAAGGATGCCGATACCGGTCAATAAAAGCACGCAGATAAGCAGCGGCACATTGTAATCACGCGCCGAATATGACTTGAAGAAAAACAGTTTAAACCGTCTTAACAGGTCTCTCATCGATCAATCCCCGTGTGATGACGACAGGTTCGTCGAAGCACTGCCGTGAAGAAGTGTCTTCGGACTGGCGAGTTTAAAATAATAACGCGTCATCTCGCAGCCGAGCTCGGCGGCAAATGCAGAGCTGTAACCGTTGGTGATGCGGATAGCCATAGCGATCTCCGGTTCTTCATAGGGAGCATAGCCGACAAAGAGACC
>OMSP01000239.1 GCA_900313775.1 uncultured Eubacteriales bacterium | reverse complement strand
GCCTTCGCCGTATCAAAACCGGCAAGCGGCATGAAAGCCACGCACATCAGCGCAGCCAAAACTATAGAAACAAACCTCTTCATAGCCAAACCTCCCTTCGGCGGGCCGGGCAATCATCCACTGCTCCAGTGAGCAAAAAAGCCGCAATGCACTGTGGCAGACACATCTGTCACATACATTTCGGCTAAAACTCATCCGCCTCCTGTGTACAGTTTACCATACACAGAGCCCGGAGCGATACATCATTTTTCCATCACCCACGCGAACGCCTTCGCCGTCCGCACATCCGGCTCCCTGAAATGGTTGCCCGGATTCCACTCGAGCGCGCACTCCGCCCCCTGCGACCGGACGATCTCCTCCATCTCCCTGATGCACGAGCCGACCGTCGCCATGACCGGGTTCCTCGTCTTCTCCTCCCTGTCGCCGAGGCTGAGGTACACCGCAGGGCTCAGTAAGCAGCCAGTCCGCATGTACTCCAAAAACCCCGGGAACCACGCAGACGGCGATGCCGCTGCGACGCCGGCGAACCTGTCTGTCCGGTAAGCAGCCCACAGCGCGAACAGTCCTGCAAGCGAGTAACCGCCGATATAGTACTTCTTCTCCGGATCAGAGCACAACTTAAGTATCCCCTCGAGAGTATCCGCCGCGCCCGAACCAAATGATTCTTTTCCGAACACCGGCGGCGCCTCCCACGGAGACAGATCCCTGTTCCAGTCTTCTATCTGTACTGCGATCATCCTGAACCCGTCAGGTCCTTTTCCTGACAGTTCTCCTATAAGCCGGAGTTCGCTCTCGATGAACTCAAGATCATGATCATCCACCGGCTGCACCAGAACGATATCCGCATCCTTATTACCGTATTCGATCGTTTTCATAGTCGTCTCCTTCACAAGTTTTTCCGTCGATCGATCTCTATTTCGCCGCCTTGTTCTCCTGCACGAATTCCAGTTTCAATCTCATGCCCAATCCTTCTGCCAGGCGCTTCATCATATTCAGGCTCGGGTTTCTTGTCCCATTCTCGATCCGACTGATATCCGCCTGTGTGATACCTGTTTTTTCGGACAATTCCTTCTGTGTGAGATCAAGCTTTTTCCGTGCATCGATCATCGCCTGAATAATGTCGTATTCCGGCGCAAGAGCATCATATTCCGCCTTCAGTTCAGGATCATTTTTCAAAGCCTCATTACGATACTTTTCATAACTGCTCATCTATCTAAACCTCAATTCGAATGAATGCCAATTATCATGTACTCTTTCAAACTAATCATATGTCGTATTCGACATATTGTCAACGAACAAGTATTTGATAGATCCCTTGTCATAGTCCGGTTTCTTCAGCAATTGTCCTTTTTATCAAAGGGATATCCTTTTCGATTATGTTCCATATTATTTCGTTCTTTACTTTAATATATCCATGTGCGATCACATTTCTTGTACCGTAAATCTCATGCCATGGGATAGCATTCATTTTTTCCCTGCACTCATCAGAGAGACGATTTGATGTTTCTCCGATCTGAAAAACATTCATCAGAACAGCATCCCTGTAATCATCATCTGCATTGAATAATTCAAATGAGTTTCCAAATCGCTCAACAATACTATCAATGCGATCACAATAGTCGAGAATTGCTGCTAAGTTATCCATATCTCTGTCACTAAATCTTTTCATATACGATTACTTTGTCTTTTTCTATATTCTGCCTTAGCCTTTTCGCTGCACGAGACCGATCTGTCTGCAGTGCATCATACATAACGATATCTACATTCTTCCCAATTGCAGTTTTCAGATCATCTGTCAGACTCAGATATTCTGTCATTGTATCGATGCCATTACATTCGATCAGAAAATCAACATCGCTGTCTTCCTTTGCTTCACCTCTTGCATAAGATCCAAACAACGTAGCTCTCTCTATTCCATATTTCAAGACGACCGGCAATATCATCAATCTTATTGAATCGATCGATAATGCTTCATCATTCCCACAGATATCGCCTCTGATCAACTTTTTGATATATCCCTGCTTATTACCTACCTCGTCCAGTTTTGCTAGTATGTCCGCATCTCTTGTCGTATTAAACTTGAAGAGTATAGATTTTGTATGGTTCCTGTCATATTTTGCAGATGCTTTCTTTTGTGCTTCCGTAGTCATACATCAGTCCTCCTTGTGATATAAGTATATACCTATATGGAACCACCTTCAATATCATCTTGAATGATGTTTCTTCTAATACGCACAAAAGTGAACATCATTATATCATGTTTTCCATATATTTCCAAGTCGCCGATCCCGCTCATCGCGCACAAAAAAGAGGACATTCGATATGCCCTCATTTGCCCTCTCATCTGCGGCGCCTCATCCGCAGGCCCTCACCCGCGGGCAAAGCAGTTACAGCTGCCGCTACCGCTTCCGCAGCAGCCTCACCGGTATCACAACGGCCCCGACGATCACCATCATCACCGCGGCCAGCATCCCTAAGATCCTGTACACCTGCGGCACATTATAGCTCAGCTGCGTGTAGCATCCGTTGAAATATCTGCCCAGGAGCGGCTCGATCTCCTTCCTCTGATCCGCCTTGATGTCGCTCTCCATATGGATATCCTCCCCGAGCACCATCGTCCTCCGCGAGGCGGCGTCATACCTGTCCCACGTGTACTTCTCCGTCGACGGATCGCCCGTCCTCGCGAAACTCACCCACATATCCTGCACCGCGTCCGCAAGATCCGGGTCGAACTTTCCGCCCGTGTAGATATCCTCGTCCGGATTGCCGAAAACGTAAGCAAGCTCCACCGCGTGACACGCCCCGATCTTCTCGTCCGCGCAGGGGTAGGTCCAGTAGTAAGCAAACACGTCGCTTCCGTTCTCCGAATGCAGCTCCGCCTGCTTCATCGCCGGCACGCGGAACAACGTCTCGTTATAGAACTCGGAAAGTCCGCTTACCCGGTCCGCGCCCTGCCGCGCCAGGAAAGAATCCACGTGCTTCTTCTCTTCCGCTGACAAGACCTTCATATTGTTCTCGAACATTATCGGTATCATCAGGTCGTATGTGGCAGCCCCGGGCAGCGGGGGCGCCGTGTAAGCCATCTCCCACACCCAATATCTCACCTCGTCCTTATTCGTCCCGATCAGCATATCTATCCCGTCCGCCTCACCGGACTCATACGCGCCGTAAAGATCCTCCGGCAGGACGACCCCGTCCCTTTCCGGAAAATTGTTGTAGTCGTTAAGATCCTCATTGACCGTCTTCAGGTCCTCCTCCGAAAGAGCGCAAAGCCCCTCCATATCAGAGCACCCCGTCTCATCAAGAAGCATATCCGTCAGCTGCCTGCACTCATCCTTGCTGTAGGTCAGCGCGACCGATCCGCTCTCCGCGATCACCCGCCTGAAGAG
>OMSP01000271.1 GCA_900313775.1 uncultured Eubacteriales bacterium | reverse complement strand
AAGATAATCAGAAACGTTAAGGGCAATGGCAACATGGATCACTTGGCAAGGGTCATCTTCCCTTACCTTTTCGAAGCGTGCGCGGCAAACAAGCTTACGCCCAGGCATAACCCCATAGAGCTTTATCAGTTCATTTCTTCGGCGTATGTGGGCATCGAGGCGAACTGCATACTCACCGCATGCTACGGCAAAGCGCCCATGCAGACGGAAACAAGGCCAAAGGAGATGTTCGATATTCTGTCAACGACGATAATACTTCTCTTCGGCGGGGACGCGGACAAAGCAGAACAAGAAGAAGAGAACAAACCAACTGAGCCCAGCAAGCCAGGCAACAATTACCATATTTACCCCAGCGGTAAAAGAAGATAAGGGAGAGGGAGAGAATGAGCAGCAAAAAGGAATTTCCGATGCCCACAGGTGAATATGCTGTAGGCACAAGGACTTTTACGGTCTATAACACGCGAAAAGAAGATCTCGATCCGAGCGGCAAGACGATGCGTCATGTGCCGGCGAGGCTCTACTACCCTGTCGATAAGACCAGGACTGAGGGATTAGAGCACGGCAGGTCCATGACGCGCAGCGAGGCGGCGGGCATCAAGAAGGCTTTCATGATCCCCGTCAATTACGACAAGATGGAAGCGTCCGGCGAGAACGTGTCGCAGTGCTTTGTTGACGCGCCGTTTATTGCAGATAAGAAGTTCCCGCTGATAGTTTTCAACCACGGTTATTTCAGCTATGTGGAGGGCAACTCTTTCCTGCTGATCGATCTCGCGTCGCACGGATATTTCGTAATGTCGGTCGGGCACCCTTACGAGGGTGCGGCCACGGATTTTGATGACGGTACATCACTGCTCCTGGACAAGAAGCTTGCAAAGAAGATGTACGACCCTTACTTAGGCGGCATTCTCGCGGCGTTAAAGCTCACCAGGTGCAAGGGCACGCTCGAGGAGCAGGACAAGCTCTTCGATAAGCTCCAGGACAATTACTGCAGATTCATAAAGACACGCATAGAGGCGTGGATCACGGACACCGACATCGCCGTCAAACACGTGCGTGAGAACTTCGCAGACCAGATCGACCTTGCTGACGGCATCGGCATTGCCGGCCATTCGCACGGCGGCGCGGTCGCATATAAGTACCTGCTAACCAACGATGACTACTCCTGCGGAATCAACATTGACGGCGGACTGTTCGGCGATCACGACGGCAGACCCAACCGCAAGCCGTTCCTGCAGATATCGTGCAAGGACAATGAGAAGGTCGTCGCCAAGGGCTACCTCAACCACACGGCGCCTGCGTACAAGGTGCTTTTCCGCGACATGAAGCACATTGCTTTCTCGGACATGAAGCACAGCCTCCCGCCGTCTGCAATGCTCGGCGGCAAGCTCGACGCGGACGTTGCCCATGAGCACATGTGCAAGACCTTCCTGGAGTTCTTCGACTGCTACCTTAAGAAGATCAAGGACAAACCGGAACTGAAAAGTGATAATGTAATTACGGTCACAGAGTTCGCGCCGGACGTGTGACTTAAGGGAGCTCAGCATGACGAAGAAGATTTTCACATACGGATTTGACATACAGAATTACATGGATGAGGCGCTCAAACGGCTTAAAGTCTGCCACTCGTGGGTGACTTTCGAGGATTTTCATAAGAACTGGAAGTTCGCGATCGAGAAAGAAGGCAGAAAGCATGTCTTCGTCCGGTACTATGATTACAAGAACGGCCGCATCGAGCGCGAGATCTTCGAGGGCGACGGCGAAGCATTTGTCAAAAATATCGTCTGGCTGAACGAATCATATATCGAAATGAATAACGAACCTGCTTCGGAGTTCAGATTAGAGATGCCCGGCGGGATCGAGGATTGCGGCTGGTATCTGGAGGGTTATGAGATCCGGAAACACAAGCGTGGCGGCGTCTCTGCCACGATCACGGCCGGCAACCGCAGCGCCGGCGGCAGCAGAACGTATTTCCTGCCGGATGACTTTTTCGATGGCACCTTCGCAGAATTTCTCGAAAAATACAACGACCTCTTACCGGGCCGCTACATCATTGACGAAGAAATACTCGGACTGAATCCCGGCCTCAAAAAGTTCCTGGGCTTTAAGAAATAATCACATTCCCTTGGCGCAGTACCGGCTATGGTACAATTACTCCTGTGCGCGGATCACCGCCGCGTGAAGGAACAAGGGAGGAAAACTCATGAAATCCAAAAAGATCGTAAGCCTGATCCTGACAAGCGCAATGGTATTGGGCTTTTGCTCATGCAGCCTGTCAGGCGGCGCCAAGGAAACCGAGACCGAAGAAGAAACCGCGACAGAAGAAGTCACGACAACAACGACTGAGGAGACCACGGAAACGACAGCCGAAGCGACAACTGAAGCCACTGAGGCGTCCACCGGAGCTTCCACGGAGAAGACAGCTGCAGCCACAACGATCGCCGTATCGAAGGACAATGCGGAAGGCACGATCTTCGTATCTTTCCAGGGCAAGACCGCCGAAGAGGTCAAGGATAACATCATCAGGATGAGCAAGATCACCCGCGACACCACGATGGACAGCTATCCGGATGCATTCACCGTCTACCCTAACGACACCGTTTACAAGGAGAACGACGACAGGTACTGCACTTATTACTGGGATCCGGTCGCAAGGAACAGCCCGGAAGGCGTCGACCACATCATGGTCCATATCGTCCGCGAGGCCGACGGCTCACTTAATCGCGGCAGCCGCGTCCAGATATCGATAATCTGCGAAGACAATGACAGATGGTTAGAGCTCTATGGCGCCGCATGCGAAGCGCTTAAGACCGTCTGCGAATGCAGTTCGCTGCTCGTCACGGGCGATGACCAGCTGGAATCATCGATCCACAGCACATACTTCGTAACAAAAGAGACGCTGTCTGACGGCAGATTCAGCCTCCTCATTGAGCTCCCGCTCTCGGAAGCTGCAGATGCGGATGAGGCTCCGGCTGTGCCGTAAATAACGCAAAAACACCGTCTGGAGCGCGCCTTTGGAAGTAACACAGAGCACCAAACCGATATTAGATAATTCGCCTGAAGCCGTACGCTACAGGCGCAATCTGAACACGCTCTCGATACTGGGTATCGGCGTCATTGTTTTCGGATTCTGGGGAATAATAAAGATCGCCGCAGAACTCTTCCTAGGGATAGATGTATTCAATCCTGAAGATGTTAAAGAACTGAATGAACTGGGCATTATGATCGTCCATATAACGCTTTATATCGTCCTTACGGTCGACATAATCCTGAGGATAATCGTGGGGATCAAGGCCAAGCGCGAAGAGCACGGCAGGAAGACCGGCAGAGGTT
>OMSP01000241.1 GCA_900313775.1 uncultured Eubacteriales bacterium | reverse complement strand
GTAGTGCCCGCCAGAATGGAAGAAAAGTCTGCGCAGGTCCCGGTGAAGTTCAGCCGGGTATATACAGTGAAGCCCGGGACGGCGCACGAGGTTGACGGGCTTATGTTTGAGACGGTGCCTGCCTATAACAGCATGAAGCCTTTTCACCCGAGGAGCTCCGGGTGGGTCGGATATATATTCGATGTCGAGGGTAAGCGCGTATATGTGGCCGGCGACACGGATGCGACCCGCGAAGCGAAGGAAGTCCGGTGCGACATCGCGCTGGTGCCCATAGGCGGGACATATACGATGGACGCCTCCAAGGCTGCGGGCCTGATCAACATCATCTGCCCCGAGGTGGCCATCCCCGTTCATTTCGGAAGTCTGGTGGGTGATCCGTCGGATGCGGACACTTTTGCATCGCTTGTCGAATCCCCCGTCGAAGTTGTGAGGAAGATAGAATTCTGAAGAAGAGCAGACAGGTAAAGAAATCAAACATTGTCAGAGTGATCGTTTCTTTGGCTGCCGTGCTCCTCGTTCTGTTTTTTTTCTTAAAATGGAAAGCCGCCGAGGATGAACGGCTGTACCGCTCGGGGACGGACATACCTCCGTACTCCGGACAGGCTTATACATATGTCAACGATAACCGGCCGTTCTTCGATGAGGCGGATATGAGCACCGTTTCTTTTGAGGAGTACAGCGAGCTCGATGAGCTGGGCAGGTGCGGCGTGGCTTATGCGAATGTGAGCAGAGAGCTGATGCCGACTGAGGAGCGCGGCGAGATCGGGGACGTCAGGCCATCCGGCTGGGTGCAGGCCAGGTATGAGGGGATCATCCCGGCGAGCCCGCCGTATCTGTACAACCGCTGTCATCTGATCGCCTATTGCCTGACGGCAGAAAACTCCAATCCCGCCAATCTCATCACCGGCACGCGCTATATGAATTTCGAGGGGATGCGCCCTTTTGAAGAGCAGGTGGCGAGGTACCTGGATGACCATGATGATCACGTGCTCTATAGGGTCACGCCCTTTTTCACAGGGGACAATCTGGTCGCTGACGGCGTGCTGATGGAGGCGTACTCCGTAGAGGACCACGGCGCCGGCATATGCTTCTGCGTCTACTGCTACAACGTCCAGCCGGGCGTGGTGATCGACTACAGGACCGGCGCGAGCCATGCGGAGCAGTGATACTTGTGTGACCAATCTGTGATATATTATCTTCATGAAAAGTTTACATGAGGAGGCATTATGAGTACGGATAATACAGAAAGTAATGTGAAAATGGTTCCGGCCATCTGCACACAGTGCGGGGGCACGGTTGAGGTGGACAAGGATAAGGAGACCGCGACATGCCCGTTCTGCGGTGCATCCTTCATCATCGAGAAAGCCATCAATAACTACAACATCAACGTCACCGGAGCGGTGAAGGAGGTCTTAAACTTCGCCGGTGAGCAGATGCACGAGAACAGAGAGGCCGCGAAAAAGACGAACGCCGCTTTCATGAAGATGATGGGATTCGTGTTCGCCGGAATGCTGGTCTTCGCGCTGATCGCTTTTATAGTGATGCAGTTTACCGGCGGCTCACGGGAAGAATATGATGCTCCGGGAGCTGAATCGGGTGCGGGAGAATCCTATATCGAATGCACCGTGGAGAACGGCTGTCTCTATATAGATATCACGGGCGAGGATATACTCAACTGGGAGTACCAGGCTTTTGACAGCATGGGTACGGTGCTCTCATATGAGAACTCAGACAGTGACAGCTACAACAGCTGCGTGATCCCTGACGGAGATATCGACGAGGGAGTCCGCTACGTAGTCATAGCCGGTTTCGATGAATATGATACGAGCAGCGAACCCGTATATTACGGTGTGATCCGCGTGACCATCGAGGACCACGACATAGTGGATGCCGACGAGCCGGTATTTGTGGATTCGCTGTCGGATTATGATTATCAGTGAGATGATACGATGGTTGCGTATGGGCGTAAGGAGGATTTGCGATGAACCTGGAATCGGCAGTGTATATCGTCGACTCGTTTGATGGTGACTACGTACACCTCAGGCGGACGGATATTGAATCGGATGATCTGAAACTGGTGGCGCGTGCGCTACTTCCACCGGAGATCAGGGAAGGCACTAAGTTGAAGTATGAGATGCTACAGTATTCGATCATGGAGTAGCACTGATCCGGTTTTCAGGAGGAAAAATGATGGAAAACGAACATGAATTGACACCGGCCGAGCAGAAACGTCTGGAGAATTTTGAAAAGATAAAGAGTGATCTTGAGAGCCGGGGCTACAAATGTACGGAACTGATCATAGGACTTGTATGGGCGAATGTGTTCTCCTTCGTATTGTTTGTTCCTGCGGCGATAGTTTCGATGGTACTGTATCTCGTGATCCACTCGTCCGAAGGAATCGTGGATTCGCTTCTCGAAATGTCGCCTCTGACATATCTTTTATTTGTCGTAGTGCTGCTTGCGATGATAGTTGTGCATGAGCTGGTGCATGGTGCTACATGGGCGATATTTGCGGAGCATCATTTCAAGGATATAGAGTTTGGATTCATCAAGAAGTATCTCACACCGTACTGCACATGCAAGGTCGCTCTCTCGAAGGGGGCATATATCCTGGGAGCAATGATGCCGTTGATCGTTTTGGGGATCATACCCACAGTCATAGCGATAGTTGCCGGGTCGCTGTTCTGGTTATGGATAGGTATCATAATGATCACGTCCGCATCGGGCGACATCCTGATCGTGCATAAGATCCTGACGTATAAGACCGAGGCTAAGGAGATCCTCTACTATGATCATCCGACCAACGCCGGCGGTATCATATTTGAGAGGTGAAAGTAAGGGGGCTGTCGCACTAATCTAAAGCGACAGCCCCTTTTTGCGCTGAAAAGAAAACTGTGTATTTACCCAAAATTGGTTTTAGGTTATAGTTTGCTTGTTTCGGAAAACGTTTTCTTAAAGGAGAATTATAATGGACAGAAGTGCCATATATCACAGAATGTCAGAACAGTACTGCTATTGTCTAGATAATGACCACCTGAT